>JBBQJM010000347.1:0-4845 GCA_038325895.1 Mycobacteriales bacterium | reverse complement strand
GGCCTCCGATCCGCTGCATCGCCCTCGGACGGCGCGCCGCCGGCCGGATCGTCACGCACCACATCGGTGCCCACCACATCGGTGCCCACCACATCGGTGCCCACCACATCGGTGCCCACCACATCGGATGCCGACTCCACGGCGAATGGGCCGACCCTGGTCCGCCGGAGCCGGGTCAAGTGACCGCCCACCCCGAGCACACGGCCAAGATCACGAGCCAACGAGCGCACATAGGTGCCGGTGCTGCAGTCCACCCGGACGTCCAGGTCGATCACGCCGGGGCCGATCCGAGGAGGGGCCAACAGATCGAACCGGTCCACTGTCACCGGACGCGCGGCCAACACCACCTGCTCCCCCGCCCGCGCGCGGTCGTAGGCGCGGTGTCCGTCGACCTTGATCGCGGAGACGGAACTGGGCACCTGCATCAGCTCGCCGGTCAGCGCCCCCATCGCCGCCTGCACGGCCGGTGCGTCCACCCGCCTCATTTGCGCCGGGTCGGCCGTGGCCACGACGGTGCCGTCGGCGTCGTCGGAATCAGTGCACATACCCAGCCGGATCGTCGTCAGGTAGGACTTGTCCGTCAGGGCCAGGTGGCCGAGCAGCTTGGTGGATCGGTCGACGGCGACCACCAGCAGGCCCGTGGCCATCGGATCCAGCGTGCCTGCGTGGCCGACCCGGCGCAGCCCGAGGATCCGGCGGACGCGGGAGACGACGTCGTGGGAGGTGCAGCCGGACGGTTTGTCGACCAGCAACAGACCCCCGCCGGGCGGCAGCAGCGGCGGCGGCCGGTCGTCGTGAGATGCGCGATCCGGTGCCCGGGTCATCGCCGCGGGATCTTCCGGGCAGTCCCGGGAACCGAGTCCGTGAAGCGTTCCGCCACGTGATCGGGTTCCGCCTCCTGGGCTCCGTCCCCGAGAAGCGCCGCGGACACGACCCGGAACTCGCCGGTGCCCAGCAGGTCCCAGCGGTGCGCGACGATCGTCACCGGAACATCTTCGCCACGGGCGGCGGCGCGCAGCACCCCCACCCGGGTGCGAAGCAGCCAGGTGGTCATCCGGAAGACCCCGAACGCGGTCATCGCGGCGATGGCGACCAATGCCCAGCGGTAGGCGGTGAGGGAATGCGTCTGCGCCCCCGGTTCCAGGTAGTCCAGGATCTGCCCGACGGCGAACACCACGAACACCGCGCCACAGAAGCCGCCGACGTTGACCAGGCCGGTGGCGGTGGAGATCCGGTGCGCCGGGTTGTAGTCCCGGGCCAGCATGAAACCGACGGAGGACGCCGGGCCGCCCACCGAGAAGACACACACCACGGCGACCACCACGACAAATGGCGGCACACCGCCGGGCCAGAGGATCAGCACCAGCCAGCCGAACAGGCAGAGCAGCGCCACGCTCACCGCCAGCGGGCCGCGGATCGCCGGCCGCCGGGCCAGCATCGGCCCGATGATCAGGTTGGCCACCAGCCCACCGAACACCAGCGTCATCAGCAGGGTGCTGGCCGTCGCCGGGGTGTAGCCCAGACCCTGGGTGAGGTACGGGAACCCCCACAGCACGGCGAACGCCGTCGGCCCGGCCATCGTCGAGAGGTGCACCCAGAACGCCAGCCGGCCGGCGGGCAATCGCCACGCCTTCTTGACCTCACCGAGCACCTCACGGCCACCGATCGGCCCGTCCGCGCGTTCGGCCGGGCGGTACGGCGCGGCCACCGCGGGGCGCAGCAACAGCAGGCCGTACGCCAGCGACATACCGCCGGCGATGGCGAAGGTGGGGCCCCAGCCCAGGCCGCTGAGCATCAGGGTCAGCGGGACGGTGGCCACCACGTTGCCGGTCATCCCGACCAGCCCGGTGAACGTCACCAGCACCGGGTAGCGCCTGGCCGGAAACCAGCCGGCCGCCAAGCGGAGCACCGACACGTACGTCATCGCGTCGCCGCATCCCAGCAGACCCCGGGCCAGCAGGGCCAGCGGGTAGCTCTCCACCTGGGAGAACAGCAGTTGGGCGGAGCCCATGATCACCGTCGCGACCAGCAGCATGCGGCGGGGTCCGAACCGGTCGACCAGGATCCCGGTCGGCACCTGCATGGCGGCGTAGACCCCGAGTTGCAGCATGACGAACGTGCTCAGCTGGCCAGCTGACAGACCCAGCCTCTCGGTGGCCAGCGGTCCGGCGACGCCGAGCGAGGTTCGGTGGAACACGGCCAGCAGGTAGACACCGGCCCCGACGGACCAGATGAGCCACGACTTCTTGCGGGCCCGCTGGGCCACCGCCGACAGGCTGATCATGCGGTCACCGGGTTGAGCGGCGGCTGGCCCGACACCTCGGGTTCGACCTCGACGGGGTCGCCCCGCAGCGCCCGATCGGCGTGCGCCAGGTGCATCCGGGTCAACTGACCGGCGAGCACGGCGTCGCCGGCGCCGATCGCGTCGGCGATCACCTGGTGGTCGTGCACGGTGCTGTGCATCCTGGCTGCGTCCGCCTGCCCACCGGCGGCCATCAGATTGGCAGCGCCCATCCGCAGCTGCCGGTCCCGCAGTGAGCTGTAGAGCCGGATCAGGATGTGGTTGCCTTCCGCGACGACGATGTGTGCGTGGAACTCCCGGTCGGCGGCGGCATAGCCGATGACATCGCCCGCGTCAGCGGCGCGGCGGAGGGCGTCCAGCGGTCCGGTCAGCGATCGCGCGAGCGCCGGTCCGCGTCCGGCCAGGATGACCGACCGGGCGCAGTGCTCCTCGACCAGCAGCCGAGTCGCCAGTACGTCCCGCCATTCCTGCGCCGTGACCGGTAGCACCAGCGCACCCCGTTTGGGCAGCAACCGGATCATGCCCTGGGCTTCCAGCCGCAGCAGCGCCTCCCGGACGGGCGTGCGGGAGACCCCGGTCTCCGACGCCAACATTCCCTCGGACAGCAGTTCGTTGTCCGGGTAGCGGCGGGTCAGGATCCCGTAACGGACGTGCTCGTACACGCGGTCGGCGGCCGAGCCGTGTACTGTATCCATGTTGTATCTATGATGCCGGACGAAGCCCCTTGGCTCCAAGGACCCCAGCGATTCCGTGGGCGGCGTCACGCTGACAGAAGTCGGTCCGGAAGCTCGGTCCGGCCGGTCCGGCCGTGCCCCGCCCGCCCCGAAGAGGCCGCGCCGGCAGGGCCGCCTCCGTTCCTGACCGTCAGCAGCCGAGGACCGCCAGGATCGCGGCGACGGCGTCATCGGGATCGCCATGGTGGGTGAACCCCGCGGCTCTGACATGCCCGCCGCCGCCCAGTTCGGTGGCCAGCGCCGCCACGTCGACGGGCGGGTGGGACCGCAAGGACACCTGCCAGATATCGGGGCTGGTCTGCTTGAGCACGACGGCGACGGCGGCCTGCTGCACGGTACGCAGGATGTCGATCACCGAATCGAGTTCTTCGGAGCGCAGCCCGGCGGACGTTGCCAGGTCGATCGTGGTGCTCACCACACCGCGACCGTCGGCCGCCACATGGTGCAGCACCGCGCCGCCGAGTACATGCGCCAGCATCGTCAGCCAGTCGAACGGGTGGCTGTCGGTGATCGGCCGCAACAATTCTGCCGGTCGCACCCCGGTGTCGATCAGCCGGGCGGCCAGCCGGTGCGCGTCGGAATCGGCGTGCCGGAAGTGCCCGGTGTCGGTGGCCAGACCCGCATAGAGGTTCTTCGCGATGGCCAGGTCGATCGGGATCCCCAACCGATCCAGCAACCGGGCCACCAACACCACGGTGGCCTCGGCGCTTGGGTCGATCAGGTGATGATCACCGAACCGGGTGTTGGACGGGTGGTGGTCGATGATCAGACTCTGCCTGGCCGTCGTCAGCAACCGGTCGAGCGAGCCCAACCGCGCCGCCGACCCAACGTCCAGACTGACCAGCAGGTCGGGGTGGTCGGGCACCTCGCCCGCCGGCACGATCAGGTGGCCGCCCGGGAGCAGTCGCAGGCTCTCCGGAACCTCCCCCGGCTCGGCGAAGGACACCGCGACCGGGACACCGCGACGTTCGAGGCCGAGGCCAAGGGCCAGCGCGCTCCCCAGCGCGTCCGCGTCCGGCTGCACGTGACCGACCAACACGACATCGGTGGCGCGGATCAGCAACTCGGTCGCGACGTCCAATTCGGACAGGGGGGCCGGCGGGCCGCCGTCACCCACGGTCGCCGACGGGCCCCGGAGGGGTGATGTCCGCGGCCGGGAGCGCACCGCCCGCGTGTCGGTCACATCGCCTCCCGGTCACTGACCCGGATGCCCCGGGAGCCGTGTCACCGATCGTGTCACCGATCGGGGGCTGAGTCGAATCCGGGTGGGCACCGACAAGTGGGCGAACTCCGGGCGCGCTGACCGTCGAGGGAATCGGTCAAACCCGGTCACCGGCGCCGGCTTGCGCCTCGATCGGTTCGCCGAACCGGTCGACCGGGTCCTCGCCGCCGATGTCGGCGTCGTGGCTGTGGGTGGCACCCCCTGAAGTCACTGACAACACCGCGGACGCCGCCGTCGCGGCCTCGCTGTCGACGGGCTGAGCCTGGACGTCCTCGGGTTCTTCCTCGGTCTCGTCCGGTCGCCGGTAGGGGTCCGGATCGCCGGCGTAGCTGGCCCCGGCCGCGCGCTCGGCAACCTCTGCGTCGGCAGCGCGGGCAGCGGCGAGCAGATCCTCGATGCGGTGGGCGTTCTCGGGCACGGTGTCCAGCTTGAAAGCCAGGGTCGGGGTGAACTTGATGCCTGTCTGCTGGCCGACGGCGGACCGCAGCACACCGGTGGCGCTAGCCAGCGCCTGGGAGGTCTCCTGGACCTCCTCGTCGGTGCCGTACACGGTGTAGAAGACGGTCGCCTCACGCAGATCGGGTGTG
>JBBQJM010000346.1:0-4851 GCA_038325895.1 Mycobacteriales bacterium | reverse complement strand
TGGTCCAGCTCGTGTTTGGCGTTGTGGGCGTTCTTGGCGTTGGCGACCTGGGGGTCGATGTCCCGTGCGGTGTCGGTGGGTGGGTCGTCAGGGTGGGTATCAGCTGTTGCGGGGTGCGATCCATTGGTGGGGGTCGCGAGTGGAACTGCGTGTCCATCGGAGTCGGAAGCGGCTTCGGCGCTCCGAATGGCGGTGGGCGCGGACATGGGGTTCTCCCGATGTGAAGGGTGAACCGACAAGGTTGTCGGTTCACCTACAACGGTAGGGAGGCGCTGGATTGATCACCCGGGTCGAAGGTCCCGACTATGGCCGCCGACCTGCTCAAACGGCCGTGAGTTGGATCACGGAGTGGTAACGGCGGAGCCCATGGCCGCTCGGTCGCGCACCCGCCCGACCAGCACTGATCCGGGCGGCGACGGCGCGCCGGGGCGCTGTGCGCGAGCGCGTTCCCGACAGCTGCGTCCCGGCGGCTCTACAGGTACTGGCCGGTTCCGGAATGCCCGCCGCCGAGCGCGCCGCCCTGCGCGTCACCCGGTGTGTGGCCGGGCGGCAGCGCCGCCCTGCGCATCTGTTCCAGCTGCATGCGGGCCGCCATTTGCTGGGCCACCAGTGCGGTCTGCAGACCGTGGAACACGCCCTCCAGCCAGCCGACCAGTTGGGCCTGCGCGATCCGCAGCTCGCCCTCGGACGGGATCGAGTCCTCGGTGAACGGCAGCGTCAGGCGCTCCAGCTCGTCCCTGAGCTCGGGAGTCAGCCCTGCTTCCAGTTCCTTGATCGACCGCTGGTGCACGTCGCGCAGCCGGGCGCGGCTCGCCTCGTCCAGCGGAGCCGCCCGCACCTCCTCCAGCAGTTGCTTGATCATGGTGCCGATCCGCATCACCTTGGCCGGCTCGCCGATGGCGTCCGCCGGGTCGACCTGTCCGCCGTCGGATTCCGCGTCGCTGTCCCGGCCGGAACCCGCATCGAGCTGCGCAGGAACCTCCGCGTAGCCCACCGGTTGTCCGTCGGAACCGATGACCAGGACCCGGTGGCTGTCGGATTCGCTCATATCTGCCTCTCGCTGTCTTTCGATGGCTTTCGTTGTCTCTAGCTGGCTCTCGGTGGTTGTCGATTCGTCCGGGGCGGGGATCGTTGGTGACGGCGACGCCGAGATCGTCAGCCGGTGGCCGTCGGCGCCCGCAGGACGACCTTGCCCACGTGCCCGCCCTCGCTGATCCGCCGGTGGGCGGTGGCGGCGTCGGGCATGTCGAGGACGGTGTCGATCACCGGCCGGATGGTGCCGGCCGCGACCAGCGGCCACAGGTGCTCGGTGACGGCGGTGATCACCTCTGCCTTGGATCCCGGCCCGGTCACCGGTCTGGAGCGCAGCGCGGTGGCGATCACGCCCAGCCGGCGGCGCAGCAGGGAGTTGAGGTCCAGCTCGGCCCTGGTTCCGCCCTGCATCCCGATGACGACCAGCCGGCCGCCGTCGGCGAGCGCGGAGATGTTGCGCGTCAAGTATTTGGCGCCAACCACGTCGAGGATGATGTCGGCGCCCCGACCGTTGGTGGCCGAGGCCAGCTTCTCCACGAAGTCGTCCTTCGCGTAGTTGATCAGGATCTGTGCGCCGAGATCGTGGCAGGCCTGCAGCGCGGACTGCCGGGATGCGGTGACGGCCACGGTCGCGCCGAGCGCGCGAGCCACCTGGATGGCCATGGTGCCGATGCCCGAGGCGCCGCCGTGGATGAGGATCGTCTGGCCGACCCGCAGACCGACGGTGAGCACCAGGTTCGACCAGACCGTGCAGGCCGCCTCCGGGAGCGCGGCCGCCTGCAGCAGCGTGACGCCGGGCGGTACCGGCAGCAACTGGACGGCGGGAACGCTGACCTGTTGTGCGTAGCCGCCGCCGGCCAGCAGGGCGCAGACCTCGTCGCCGACCTGCCATCCGGCGACCCCACGCCCGAGTTCGCGAATGGTGCCCGAGCACTCCATGCCCAGGATCGGCGATGCGCCCGGAGGCGGAGGGTAATGCCCCGCGGTCTGCAGCAGGTCCGCTCTGTTGACGGCCGACGCGGTCACGTCCAGCAGCACCTCGCCGGGCCCCGGAACGGGGTCGTCGACCTCGGACCAGCCCAGTACCGCCGGCGCCCCCACCTTTTCGATCACCGCCGCGTCGATCGTCACCGCCCACATGGCCCCGAGGGTAGCCGGGCGGCGCCGGCCGGCCCATACCCGCCGCCCGTCCGGCCGTCAGGTCAAGTGGGAAGGGCGGTTCTTGTTGTCCGGTTCCTGGTTGTCCGATTTCATGGTGACGGGCAAGGTACTGGCCATGACGCCACCAGGACGTGCGCTGGCCGAGTACTGGCCGGTCTTCGGGCTGCGACTGGCCACGCCGCGGCTGATCCTCACCCCGATGTGCGACGAAGACCTGGTCGAGACGCTGGACGTGATCCTTTCCGGGATTCATGAGTCGAGCCGGATGCCGTTCGCGATGCCGTGGACGGACGCGCCCCAAGGCGAGCTCGTGGCCAACACGATGCGCTACTACTGGACCGCGCGTGGGTCGAACACGCCGGCGGAATGGTCGGTGCCGTTCATCGTCAGGATGGGTGGTGTGCTGGTCGGCATGCAGGAGCTGATGGGCACGGATTTTGCCGTCACCAGGACGGTATCGACCGGCTCCTGGCTGGGCGGGGCGCATCAGGGGAAGGGCATTGGCGCCGAGATGCGTTCCGCGGTGGTGCAATTCGCCTTTGATCACCTGGGCGCCGAGCGGGCCGACAGCGGCGCGTTTGCCGACAACCCAGCATCCTTGCGAGTCTCGGCGAAGCTCGGGTATGTCCCGAACGGCACCGCAATGCGGCAGCGCAGGCCCGGCGAGCGTGCGATGGAGCAACGATTGACGTTGTCGCCCAACGATTTCCGGCGTCCGGGCTGGGATGTGCAGATCGCCGGGCTCGCGGCGTGTCGCGGCTGTTTCGGCCTGTGAGCGCGGCGCGGTCCGCGACGTGGCAGTCCGGTGTCGGGCAGATGGCCGGCAGTGAGAAGCAGATGGCAGGCAGTGAGAAGGGGAGCTCGTGCACACCGCACAGCAAACGCGCCGGTGACCGCTGAACCGGGCGGCGGCGCGCGGCCGATCGGGCGCGGAGTGTTCGACCGGATCCCCGCGCCGTCACTGTTCCTCGCGTCGGGGTGCACGCAGTATTACGGTGCGGCGCTGGCGGTCGGGTTGTTCGCGGTGCTGCCGGCGGCGTCGGTCGCCTGGTGGCGGTTGGCGGTCTCGGCGCTCATCCTGATCGCTTGGCGGCGGCCTTGGCGCCAGCCCTGGACCGCCCGCGAGCTCGGCGCCTCGGCCGTGTTCGGGATCGTGCTGGCGAGCATGAACGTCGCCTTTTACCTCGCCATCGCCCATCTCCCGCTGGGTACCGCGGTGGCCATCGAGTTCCTCGGACCGATCGCGGTCGCGGCGGCGACAGGGCACGGGTGGCGTGACCGGGTGGGCATTGCCTTGGCGGCCGTGGGTGTGGTGCTGCTGGCCGGCGTGCAGTTGGAGGGCGGGCTGACCGCCGACGCCGTCATCGGCCTTGTGGCGATCTTCGCGTCGGCGGCGGCCTGGGCGGGCTACATCGTGCTGGGCCGGCGCATCGCGGTGCGCCGCGACGGCATCAGCTCGTTGGCCGTGGGCATGTCTGCCGGGGCGCTGCTCTATTCACCGCTCGCGATCGGTGCCGTCGTTCCGGTGGTCACCGAGCTGTCCCTGGCAGTGTCGATCGTCGGGATTGCCGTGCTGAGTTCGGTGATCCCCTACGTCATCGAGCAGGTCGTGCTGCGCAGGGTGAGCGCGGCCAGGTTCGCCATCCTGCTGGCACTGCTGCCGGTGACGGCCGCGGTCGTCGGTGCGGTGTTCCTCGCCCAGCGCCCGTCGGCGCTCGACGTGCTGGGTATGGCCCTGGTGTGTGTGGCGATCGTGCTGTCCGCGGATCGGTCCAGGGAGATCGACGGGCCGGCGACGCCGGCGCCGCCGCTTCCGTGAGGCTGGTGTTGGGTCCCGCTGATCGACCGTTTCAGCCGAGGTTGTTCGTGTCGAAAGTGTTGCAGGCGGCGGGGTTTCCAGATTGATATCCGGTCGTGAACCACTTCTGCCGCTGCGCCGACGAGCCGTGGCTGAACTGCGACGGGTCCACTCGTTGGCCGGAGACATTGGCCTGGATGTAGTCGTCACCGATCTTGCCCGCGGTGTCGATGGCGTTGGCCAGGTCGGCGTCGGTGATCTCGGTGATCAGCACCTGGCCGTCGGCGCCGGGCACCGTCGTTGCGTGATTGGCCCACACGCCGGCGTAGCAATCGGCCTGTAGTTCCAGCCGCACCGATCCCGAGGTGGCACCGGTGGCGGTGCCGACCCGGCTGCTCGTGCCGAGCAGGTTCTGCACATGGTGGCCGTATTCGTGAGCCAGAACGTAGGCCTGGGTGAACTGGGCGTCGTTCGCGCCGAAGGTCGAGCGCAGCTCGTCCCAGAACGACAAGTCGATGTACACCTGCTGATCCGCCGGGCAGTAGAACGGGCCCATCCCCGCTGATCCGGTGCCGCAGCCGGTGCGCGTGGAGCCGCTGAAGAACACCGTGTCCGCATCGCGGTACGTGCTGTTCGAGGCCGCAAAGGCGTCAGTCCAGTAGTCCTGGACGGAATTGATCACCGCGACCGCCGCACAGTCCTCGCTCGTCGACGCGTCGGCGCCGGTCTTGCAAGCACTCTCCAACTCGCTGTTGTTGACCGTGGCGTTGCCCGAGGCGCCCTCGATCAGCCCCGCGGTTCCGCTGGAAGCGCCGCCGCCGGCGAACTGGCCGATCAACACGATCGCGATGACCACGATC
>JBBQJM010000345.1:0-4874 GCA_038325895.1 Mycobacteriales bacterium | reverse complement strand
ACCACGTCGAGGAGCACGCCGACGAACTGGTCGCGATCGAGGTCCAGGACACCGGCAAGCCGACGGCGCTGACGAAGTCCGACGAGGTCGGCCCGATGGTCGACCAGATCCGGTTCTTCGCCGGTGCCGCCCGGGTACTGGAGGGCCGCTCGCAGGGCGAGTACATGCGCGGGCATACGTCGTCGGTGCGCCGGGAGCCGGTGGGGGTGGTCGGCCAGGTCGCGCCGTGGAACTACCCAATGATGATGGCCATCTGGAAGATCGCGCCCGCGCTCGCGGCCGGTTGCACCGTTGTCCTCAAGCCGTCGGACACCACCCCGGCGAGTTCGGTATGGATGGGCAAGGCGCTGCAGGAGTTCTACCCTCCCGGCGTGGTGAACGTGATCTGCGGTGACCGGGACACCGGCGCGGCCCTGACCTCGCACAGCGCACCTGCGCTGGTGTCGATCACCGGGTCGACCGGCGCCGGGATCGCGGTGGCCACCGCGGCCGCCAAGAACCTGACCAGGGCACATTTGGAGCTGGGTGGCAAGGCCCCGGTCGTGGTGTTCGACGACGCGTCGCTGGAGGCTGCGGTCGAGGGCATCGCGATCGCCGGTTACTTCAACGGCGGCCAGGACTGCACCGCTGCCACTCGCGTCATCGCGCAGTCCGGGATCTACGACGACTTCGTGGCCGCACTGTCCGCCAAGGCACGGGAGACGCAGACCGGGTCTCCCGACAACGAGGACGTGCTCTACGGGTCGATCAACAACGCCAACCAGCTCGCGCACATTGCCGGGCTGGTCGAACGGGCGGCCGATCACGCGGACGTCACCGCCGGCGGACACCAGCTGGAACGGCCCGGCTACTACTACGAGCCGACCGTGGTCGCCGACGTGCACCAGACCGACGAGATCGTGCAAACCGAGGTGTTCGGGCCGGTGATCACCGTGCAGAAGTTCACCGACGAGGCGGAAGCTCTCGGGTTCGCGAACGGCACCGAGTACGGGCTCGCGTCGTCAGTCTGGACGTCGAATGTCGATACGGCGGCGCGGATGTCGGCGCAGATGGACTTCGGTTGCGTGTGGATCAACACCCACATCCCGCTGATCGCGGAGATGCCGCACGGCGGGTTCAAGAAGTCCGGGTACGGCAAGGACCTGTCGATGTACGGGTTGGAGGACTACACCCGGATCAAGCACGTCATGCACTACCACGGGTTCGGGGTCTGATCCTGCTCGGCCTGTTTCGGTCTGTCCCAGCCCGTTGCGGCGGCCGTCATTTCTTGGCGGTCGCAGGTGCGAACGCACCGGCGATCAGCTCGAAGGACCGCAGCCTGGTCGCCGCGCCGTGGACCCGGGTGGTGATCAGCATCTCCGAGACGCCGAAACGGTCGACCAGCTCGCGGAGTCCGGCGGCGACCTGCTCCGCATCGCCGACCACCTCGGTCGTGCGCATGGCGCGGACCAGGTCGAGTTCGGCGTTGCTGTAAGGGAATTCGGCGGCCTGCTCCGGCGTCGGGATCTCCTGCAACCGCCCGGTCCGCAGCAGCACCATGGACAGCGCGCCGGCGCCGGCCTGGAACCGTGCCTCTCGCTCGGTCTCGGCGGCCAGGGCGGTGACGCCGATCATCGGGTACGGCTCGGTCAGCGTCTCCGAGGGCCGGAACTGCGAGCGGTAGATATTCAGCGCGGCGTCGGTGTTGTGGCCGCCTCCGGCGAAATGGTGAGCGAACGCGAAGGGCAGCCCCAGCCGGGCGGCCAGCCGGGCACCGTAATCCGACGATCCGAGGATGTAGAGCGGCACCGGTGACGCCGGAGTCGCCCGGATCCGCGAGAACGGGTGGTCCGGCGGGAAATCGTGCCGCAGGAAGTGCTCGAGCTCGGCAACCTGGTCGCCGAAATCCTCGGATCCCGCTCCGTCCATCCGACGCCGCAAGGCGTAGGCGGTGAGCTGGTCACTGCCGGGTGCGCGGCCGAGGCCGAGATCGATCCGGCACGGATGGAGTGCCGCCAAGGTGCCGAATTGCTCGGCGATCGCCATCGGCGCGTGGTTGGGCAGCATCACACCGCCCGATCCCAGCCGGATGGAGTTGGTGTGCGCCGCCAGATGGGCCAGCAGGACCGCGGGCGCCGATGATGCGACGGCTGGCATACCGTGGTGCTCGGCAACCCAGAAGCGATGGTAGCCAAGCTGTTCCGCGCGGACCGCGAGTGCGGTGGTAGCGGCGAGGGCGTCGCCCACCGAGGCGCCGACGCCGACACCGGCCAGGTCGAGCACCGACAGCCGCACACCCTGCCCATCGCCGTTGGGAGACGATTGGGATTCGGCTGATGTGGTCGAGATCTGGCCGGTTGGCGCTGCGGGTGCCGCGTGGTGAACAGTGCTCGTCATCGATGTCCCTCTCGTCTTTCGTCCTGTTGTGGTGCAACCGGCTTGTGGTGCAACCGGCGCCGGGGGTGGGGTGTTCCCTGACGGTCAGCACCCGGCCACCGCGCCAACCCGTGTCCATCGCACCGATTGGCGGCGAAAGCTGTTGAGCTTCAGCCAGGGCGGAGCACCCTGGGCAACCCGAACCGCGTGTGCACGCCCTCCGCGAAACACACGTGACCGGGCGGCCTCGTCGCCAGGTCGCCGAATCCGGCGGCGCCCAGTAGCCCGTCATCGAGCATCAGCACGTCCGCCGAGCGAAGTGTCCAGGTCTCGTGAACGTTGGGCACGTACATCGTGCGCCCCCAGACCGCCGTGTGCAGACCCCAGCGCGCGGTGAGAAAGGTGACGAGACCGGTGTCATCACGGCAGGTTTCGCCGGTTTCAGCGCCGGTTCTCTCGCCGCCTTCACTGCCCTCGGGTTGGTGCCCGTCGGCTCCTAACGGCTGCTCGCCCACCCGGATCGCGATACGACTCCTGGTCCCGCGACGCCCCGGCCATCGGGTGGTGGCGGTCCAGGCCAGTTCCCGACTCCCGTCCCGAATTCTCGCGTAGCCGCGCATCCGGGAAAACCGGTACGGCAGCCCGAGCGCGATCCGGGCGGCCAGGACTACGGCCAGCCGAGACGCGTCGAGACTGCAGAAAACAATGCCGTGCGTGCCGGCCGCGTCGATGGAATACAGCCGGACGTTGGTCTCCCAGAACGTGCCGAAGTAAGGCACGGCCGGACCGCTGCCGAAGCCGGCGTCGACCATGCGGAAGGGCACCAACGCGACCGGCGTCAGACCTGCGAAGGGGCCGCTCGGCACGAGGTCCGGCGTCGCGTCGGGCGGCATCCAGGATTGCACCCGCGCCGGCGGGACGAACCAATGCAGGAAGGCGAGGTCGCACCACTGCTGGCTCATGATCGGCGGCGACGTCAGCGCCGGCGCAACGGCGTCGACGGGCGGGACATCGGACGGGGCCGCCGGGTCCAGGACCGGCAAGGCCGCCACCTGCATCGGAGCTGGTTCCGGACGTTCACTACTCACCTTCGCCACAGTAAGGCCGCATCGGCGCGGCGGGGGCGCGGCGGCGAAATCAAGGAGCAGCCGCCGAGGCGGTGCGTCGAGATGGCTCGACGCCGGCTCGGCGCCGGTGGCGCGACGGTGGCGGTTGGCGGTGGCGGTTGGCGGTGGCGGTTGGCGGTTGGCGGTGGCGGTTGGCGGTGGCGGTTGGCGGTGGCGGTTGGCGGTGGCGGTTGGCGGTGGCGGTTGGCGGTGGCGGTGGCGGTTGGCGGTGGCGGTGGCGGTGGCGCCGGGCACCAGCGCAGAGAGTGCATTGCACAAGCGCAGAGAGTGCATGGCACCAGCGCGACGGAACCCCGCACCCGTGTCGGCCGCCCGGCTCCTGAAACCTTGCGACCACGGTGATCAATCGCCCGGATCGCGGCTGGCACTGTAGTGACCATGTCTCACCTCACTGACGCCCATATCCTCGTCCTCGGCGCGACCGGCGGCCTCGGCGCTGCGATCGCGAGGCGCCTTGCGGAAAGTGGGGCGCTGCTGTCCCTTTCCGGAAGATCCACCGACCGCCTCGCCGAAATGGCCGCGGAACTCGGCGATCGAGTCATCGGCACGTCAAGCGCGGACGTCACCATTCCCGATGTCCCTGACCAGCTCGTGCGCTCCGCCCATGCATCTCTCGGGCGGCTGGACGGCGTGGTGTACGCCGCCGGGGTGGTCGCGTTCGGCGAGGTTGTCGATCTCGACGACGACGTGCTCGACCAGCTGGTGCTGGTCAACCTGCTCGCGCCGATCCGGTTGACCCGCGCCGCGGCTCGAGTACTCCCCGCCGGTGGTTTCGTCGCCACCCTGAGTGCGGTGGTGGCCGAACAACCGCAGAAGGGTATGGCCGCCTACAGCGCAACGAAGGCCGGCCTGACCGCGTTCGACCGAGCCGTGGCCGCCGAACTCCGCCGACGACAGATCCGGGTCATCGACATCCGCCCGACGCATACCGAAACCGGCCTCGCCTCGAGGCCGATCGCCGGCCAATCACCGCGCCTGCCGGCCGGTGGATCACCCACGAGCGTCGCCGACAGAATCGTGGCGGCTGTCATCAACGACGAGAAAGACGTTCCAGCAGCCGCTTTCGCTCGGTGACGCCCGGCGCATCCGGCCGCCGACCGCACCGTCACCGAACTGATCAGTGCGACAGCCGACTGGGCGATCGCCGTTTTCACGGCGGGATGGCGTGCATCATTATCGCGGGCGGCGGCACCCTCACCGGCGTGCCGCTGTTTAGCTCGCCCCCCGCACCAAACTTCATCACCGCGGACCGGACCGGGCAGCGACGGCCATACCTGGGGGTTTCCACGTCGCAGGGAAGCGTGGCAATCGCGATATGCGTCCGTGGGCTCATCAGCCGTCGCACACCTCCGTTCGGCCGAAAGTGCCAGGCGTCCCGAGCTGATCGCTCTG
>JBBQJM010000344.1:0-4882 GCA_038325895.1 Mycobacteriales bacterium | reverse complement strand
GATCATCCCCGCCGTCCTGGGCTCCGCCTCCCAGGTCCTGGACATGGGCACCGCGGTCCGGTTGTTCCCCCACACCACCCGCCGCGCCATCACCGTCCGGGACCGGGGCTGCACCTTCCCCGGCTGCGACCGCCCCGCCTCCTGGTGCGACGCCCACCATGTGAAGCACTGGTCGCAGGGCGGAGCCACCAGCTACGAGAATGGCGTACTCGTTTGCC
Organism: Mycobacteriales bacterium; assembly: GCA_038325895.1. Taxonomy (GTDB): domain Bacteria; phylum Actinomycetota; class Actinomycetes; order Mycobacteriales; family Nakamurellaceae; genus Nakamurella. Next base: position 4,664 of record JBBQJM010000344.1, on the reverse strand, counting down.
CGCATCATCACCGCCTGGTCCACCAAGGTGACTGGGAAATCCGGTTCGCCGCCGACGGAATCCCCGAATACCTCCCCCCAGCCTGGATCGACCCGGCTCGCACACCACGACGCAACATGATGCACCACAACCCCTTCCACCACAGAACGTAAAGGCCTCCTGCTCTCTTTCATGCACGGAGCGAGCGGCCGACGGACTGCACGACGGACTGCACTCGCCGATCGTGCGAGCCTCACGGCGCAGAAGTCCGGGCGTCATCGCGCCGTCGCCCGGCCGGTGGCGTGAGTACTCCACAGCGTTCGCCGTCCTCACCATCCTCGGCTCTGCCTGCAGACGTCGCCGGTTCGACAGCGCGTGACCGGACAACTTCACCGCCCCTCCCCCCGCCGTACCTCGTGAGCGTCACAGACCTGGACGTTGTTCTCGTCCGAAACCAGATCGTCTAGTACAAAACTATCTGCTACGGTCGGGTTCATGACCGAGAACCTTTCCAGCGGGCCCTCGAAGCAACCAAGGACCGGGTGAAACAGGACCAGTCCCAGCGGCTGAAATTCCTGTACGGCTGATCAGCGGCCCAGGCGCTGCGCTGCCGGTCAGCGTTCGCCCTTCACCCCGGCCAGCAGCATCTGCGCCACATCGACCACCTCGACCTCGGCCCGCGCCGCACCGGAGTCCTGCCGGGCGGTGAGCCCGTCGGTGAGCGTCACCCGGCAGAACGGGCAGCCGGTGACGATCTTGTCCGCGCCGGTGCCCAGCGCCTCGTCGGTGCGTTCCAGGTTGATCCGCTTGCCGACCTTCTCCTCCATCCACATTCGCGCGCCACCCGCGCCGCAGCAGAAGGATCTGGCGGAGTTCCGCGGCATCTCCTTCAGGGTCGCGCCGGATGCCTCGATCAGCTCGCGGGGCGGGGAGTAGACCTTGTTGTGCCTGCCCAGGTAGCACGGGTCGTGGTAGGTGACGTCCCGGCCGACCGGCGCGACGGTCACGAGGCGACGGTCGCGGACCAGCCGGTTCAGCAGCTGGGTGTGGTGGACCACCTCGTAGTGCCCGCCGAGGGCGGGGTACTCGTTGGTCAGCGTGTTGAAGCAGTGCGCGCAGGTCACCACGATCTTGCGCTTCGTCCGCTCACCGAACGCGTCGTTGATGGTGTCCACCGCGGCCTGGGCCATCATCTGGAACAGGAACTCGTTGCCGGCGCGGCGCGCCGGGTCGCCGGTGCAGGTCTCGGCGGTGCCCAGTACCGCGAAACCGACTGCCGCCATGTACATGAGCTCGGCCACGGCCCTGGTGGTCTTCTTCGCCCGGTCGTCGAAAGCCCCCGCGCAGCCCACCCAGAACAGGTACTCGTGATCGGGATCGATGACGTCGGTGATCACCGGGACCTCGAAATCCAGGTCCTGCGCCCAGGCAATCCGCTCCTTGTTGTTCTGGCCCCAGGGGTTGCCCTTGTTCTCCAGGTTCCGGAACAACCCACCCAATTCCGACGGGAACTCGGACTCGATCATCACCTGATAGCGACGCATGTCCACGATGTGGTCGACGTGCTCGATGTCCACCGGGCACTGTTCGACGCACGCCCCGCAGGTGGTGCAGTCCCACAGCACCTCGGGGTCGATCACCCCGTTCAGCTCGGCACCGCCGATCAGCGGGCGATCCGCCTCGGCCAGCGCGGTTGCCGGGACTCCGGCCAACTGCTCCGCCGACGCTGTTTCGTCACCGGCCACGTCCTTGCCACCGCCGGCCGCCAGATACGGCGCCTTGGCGAAGGAATGGTCCCGCAGCGAGAGCATCACCAGCTTGGGGGACAACGGCTTGGCCGTGTTCCATGCGGGGCACTGCGATTGGCAGCGACCGCATTCGGTGCAGGTCGCGAAGTCGAGCCAGCCCTTCCAGGTGAAGTCCTCGACCTTCCCGGCACCGAAGGTGTCCTTCTCGGGGTCGGCCTCCTCGAGGTTGAGGACCTCGCCGTTCGACAGCATCGGCGTCAGCGAGCCCAGTGCGGTGCGCCCGGAGTCCTCCCGCTTGAAGTAGATGTTGAAGAACGCCAGGAAACGGTGCCAGGCCACGCCCATCGTCAGGTTCCGGGCGATCACGATCGCCCACCCCATCGACACCACGATCTTGATCAAGGCGACGAAGGAAACCGCCCACAGCCACGCCGGCAGCCAACTCCCCAGCCAGGTGGAGATCGGCGCGGCCCAAGTCGGGTACGGCAGGATCCCGTTGGCGGACTGGAATCCGCGGATCAGGAAGATGCAGACGCCGACCGCCAGGATCACCGACTCGACGAAATACGCCTGCCAGAAATTCGACCCGGCGAACCGGGATTTCCGGCCCGCCCGCCTCGGGTGGTTCAGCTGCCGGACCGTGATCAGGGTGGTGATGCCGAGCACCGTGGTCGCCGCGATCAACTCGACGAACAGCCCGTACCAATCCTGGTAACCCAGCCACGGGATCTCGTAGGTCGGCGAGAAGGTCTCCCCGACGGCCCCCACCAACGTCAGGAACAGCGCGCCGAAGCCGACCATCACGAACCAGTGCGCAGCACCGATGAAGCCCCACTTGAGCATCCGGGTATGCCCGAGAAACTCCTTGACCAGGATGCCGAGGCGATGGAACACGGGACCGGCCCGATACGGGTCGGGCTGACCCAACCGCACGTGCCGGAAGATCTGCCACCCCGCGCGGAACAGCATGCCGAACCCGACCACGATGAAGATCACCGCGACGGTTCCCATGAGCCACGACCACCCCGTCATCGGCGCTACTCATCTCCTGTTCCTGCCGGTCCGGGCGGGGACCACTCAGCGTGGCCGATCCCGGCCGACGACTGCACGATACGACAAAGCTACTCGCCGGTAACTTACGTCAGCCCAGGACGGGCTCTGACAGACTCAGCCCGCCGATGATCACATCCTGCCCGTCGCGCGAAGCCCAGCCGGTGCCGGGCCACTCAACGTGGCGAAGACCTCGGATGGATCGATCGAGTCGGTTGTTCTCAGCCGGCGGCCGCGGCGGTCCGGCCGAACTCCGCGAGCATCAGCGTCTGCGCGTCGGCGTCGCCGGGCACCGCCGGTCGCGGCGACACCGCGCCGGCTTCGCGATAGGCCGGCGCCAGGTCGGCGAACCAGCCCGCACACGCCGCGACCAGTTCGGGGTCGAGCGTCCCGTCCTGGCCGGTCGCCGTGGCCAGATCCCAGCCGTGCACGAGCAGGTCGGCGAACAATTGCATGGCGTACTCACGCCCAGGAAAGTCGCCGAAGGACAGGTGAACGGTCCGCTCCATTGCGCCCATCTCGTCGATCACCGCGAGGGCTTCGGTCGCGGACTCGTCCCACGCCGCCGCCGGATCCGCACCCAGCAGGTCACCGTCGAGCCGACCGCCCACCTCGTCGATGGTGCCGCCACCGAACAGCGGCACCGCCCAACGGTTCTCCCCCACGACATGGTTGACCAGCGCCCGGACGTCCCACTCCGCGCAGGGAGTCGGTAGATTCCACTGGCCAGGTCGCACTCGATGCACGTGGGCGCCGAAGATCTCGGAGGCCCTGCGGTACAGATCGCGGGTGTGAGTGGTCATCGGGATCCTCCTCGTGCCGGACGGCGCTCGGCCGGAATTGTCCTCGGAGTCCGGTCCTGAGTCCAGCAGGTGTCGGTGCGTCGGACGCGGTCAGCGCCGGGTGTCGTCCTGCCGGAAGTTCAGGTAGGCCCGGGACGGCGTCGGGCCGCGCTGTCCCTGGTAGCGCGAGCCGTACTCGGCGGATCCGTACGGGTGCAGGCTGGGTGAGGTCAGCCGGAACAGGCACAGCTGCCCGATCTTCATGCCGGGCCACAGTGTGATCGGCAGGTTCGCCACGTTCGACAACTCCAACGTGATGTGGCCGCTGAAACCCGGATCGATGAACCCCGCCGTGGAGTGGGTCAGCAGGCCCAGCCGGCCGAGCGAGGACTTCCCCTCGAGCCGGCCCGCGAGGCTGTCCGACAGGCTGACCGCCTCGAACGTCGACCCCAGCACGAACTCGCCAGGGTGCAGCACGAAGGCGTCCTCGCCGTCGACCTCGACGAGGGTGGTCAGCTCGTCCTGCTGGATCTTCGGGTCGATGTGCGTGTACTTCGAGTTGTTGAACACCCGGAAGTACCGGTCCAACCGCACGTCGATGCTGGACGGCTGGATCAGCGAGGCATCGAACGGATCGAGGCTCAGTGAGCCGCCGTCGATCTCGACGAGCAGATCGCGGTCGGAAAGCAGCATGGGCGGAAGCTTAAGTGGTCCGAGCTGCGGGGACGTGACGAACGTCGCGTTGTCCTGGGCCCGATGCTCGCTCACAGTAACTTTGAGGGATCTGGATTCAAGGATCGCTGCGTCACCTGCGGCGGGGGCATCGCAGCAGAACGTCAGGCGATCCGGGCGGGATCGCCGACGACCGGGGGGGCCGTCGCTTGTCGTTCGCTTTCACCAGACGAACGCCCGGGCATTGGATACGCCTATTGCGTTTCAGCTGGCGGTGATCATCAGCGGCGCTGTACCCACTCGGTGCCTTCCTGGCCGGGACCGCATTATTCATCTCTGGTTTCATTGCCTTGCGACGCGCGCGAAGCGACGGGAACGGGTTGACCTGATCCGAAAATGAAGGTGACCACGGCGCCTTGGACCGTCGGCTGAG
>JBBQJM010000343.1:0-4911 GCA_038325895.1 Mycobacteriales bacterium | reverse complement strand
ATGGTGGCTCGGGTGCGTAGTCAGCTGGCGCTCGCACGGGATCAGTCCCCTTTGGATCACTCCCAATGGGAGCAAGCCCCGTTGGATCAGGAACTGTCCGGCCGTGTCATGATCGAGCAGGCGAAGGGGGTGCTGGCTCAGTTCGGTGGGATGGACACGGATGGCCCTTCCTCGCGTTGCAGGCGTGTGCCCGACAAAAGCGCATTGGCGTGGTCGATCTGTTACAGGGCCTGGTCGATCGCAGATTCCGGCCGAGCGACATTCTGGCGCCGCCGGTTCGGCCGGTCAGTCCAGCGGTCACGAAAGGCTCTAACTCTGCGTGCTGGTCCGACTGCTTAGAGTGAAATCACGCTATCGACGGATGGACGATGGCCGTTTGGTGTTGATGCGCCGTCGCCCCGTGCCGCACGCTTTTTGAGAGTGAGGCCGAAAGGTGGTGCCCACACCGAAGCAGGCGTCGCGGGAGGGCGGGTGATGAGGTCCCCCGAGAAGTCGGTGGTCCCGGCGGCGGTGCCCGGCACCACCAGCACGGTCGACCCGACGGGCCCCGCTGGCGCCCGTTGGTGGCGACCGTGGGTGATCGTCAGCGGCGTTCTGTTCCTTGTCATCGCCGTCAGTGCCTGCCTGACGACGCTGATCGCGGGCAGCGACTCAGAAGCCGCAGCGGCGGTGAACAACCTCGCACAATTGGCCTCGGCCGCGGGAGCCACGATGGCGGCGGCCTTTGCGGTCACCCGGCACACCGGGGCTGACCGCCGCGCCTGGCTGCTGGTGTCCATTGCCTGCGGATCGTGGGCGGCCGGCCAGTTGATCTGGTGTTACGTCGAACTCGTCCGGCGGGAAGAGGTTCCGCAGGTGTCGATCGCGGACCTGTTCTTCCTGTCGTTCACGGCGGTGATGGCGTTCGCCGTCTGGCCGTCCGGGGGGCGGCCCACCGATCGGCTGCGCACGCTGCTGGACGCGTTCATCATCGGCATGTCGCTCTTCGCGATCAGTTGGGCCACCACGATCAATCACGTCACCTCCGAGACCGACAGCGCCGGTCTGTTGGGTGTGTTGATCAACCTGGCGTATCCGTGCGGCGACATCGTGGTGCTCACGATCGTGCTGCTCGGGGCCAGTCGAGGCACGCACGCACGGTCGAGTCTGACGGCGGTCGCCGCCGCGATGGCATTGATCGCGGTGTCGGACGGTTTCTATGCCTACTTTTCGGCGTCCAGCACTTTCGACCCGGGATCGGTGACGGGCCTCGGCTGGATCGTGGGGTTCGCAGTGATCGGTTTCGCTGCGCTGGTCGGCGCACCGGCAGCTGGAGCGCTGAAACGCTCGGCGGGTGGATCAAGACTGGGATCAGCGCTGGGATCAGCTGTGGGACCGGCAGTGGGAAAGGGGATGTCGTTCCGGCTCGAGCCAGGGGGAGGAGCGCAGCGAGGCAGAGCAGCGAGCATGCTGCCGTATGTTCCGCTGGCCGTCGCGCTGATCATCATTGCCGCGGACCGGTACCGGGACGGCAGCGATCGAGTGACCGGCATCGTCGTCGTGCTGACGTTCATCGGTGTGCTGATCCGGCAGTACCTGACGATCAGGGACAACGTCACGCTCACTCGGCACCTGGAGAACCGTGAACGCGATCTCGAGCGGCAGGCGTTCGCCGATCAGTTGACCGGGCTGCCCAACCGGGCGTTGTTCACCGACCGGGTGGCGCACGCCCTCGAGCAGCACCGGCGGAACCTGCGCCCGCTGGCTCTGCTGTTCGTCGACCTGGACGACTTCAAGGTGGTGAACGACACTCTCGGGCACCCGGTCGGGGACGAGCTGGTGATCAGGGTCGGCGAGCGGCTCCGGGGCGCCGTCCGCGCCAGCGACACCGTCGCCAGGTTCGGCGGAGACGAGTTCGCCGTCCTGATCGAGGGGGACAGCGATGCCGTCCAGGCCGGCTCCCGGCTCGTCGAATGCCTGCGGCCGCCCTTCCTCTTGGCCGGCGAGCACTTGTCGGTCGGCGCCAGCATCGGGCTGGCCGAGGTGACGGGCGAGCAGGTGACCCCCGATCTGGACGAGTTGTTCTCGCGCGCCGACATCGCCATGTACGCGGCCAAGCGGAGCGGTAAAGGGCAGCTGGCGCTCTACGAGTCGTCCATGGTGCTGCCCGACGCCGCCGACCTGCACTACCGTCCGCTGTTGATCGACGCAATGCAGGCCGGTGACATCGACTGTGTCTTCCAACCGATCATCGAACTGCGATCCGGCCGGGTGCACGCGATGGAGGCACTCGCTCGGTGGAGTATCGGTGGGCAGCCGGTTTCCCAGGAGTACTTCATCAAGCTCGCCGGCCGGCTCGGGCTGCTGACGTCGCTGACCGATCTCATGGTGGACCGGGCCTGCGCGCAGTTGGCCGATTGGTCGACCCGGCTGCATCGCAACGATCTCCGGGTATGCGTGAACGTGCCTCCTGGATTGATGACCGACCAGGATTTCCCGCGCCGCGTCGCCACGACGGTGAAGCGGCATGGCATCGATGCCGCCACCCTCATCTTGGAGATCACCGAGGACGCCCTGATCGGCGAGACCGGTGCTGCGAGGCCGGTGGCCGACCGCCTGCGGGCCATGGGTCTCCAGCTCTGGCTGGACGACTTCGGCACTGGTTACTCGTCCTTGTTGAGCCTGCGGCAGATCACCCTGCAGGCAGTCAAGATCGATATCGCATTTGTCGCCAACATTCACAGCGATCCCGAGGCCGCGCGTTTCCTCCGGGCGCTGCTCGCGCTGGGCCGTGATCTCGATCTGGTGGTCATCGCAGAAGGCGTCGAGCTTGCCGAACAGGCCCAGGTTCTGCGGTCACTCGGCTGCGAGCTCGTGCAGGGCTTCCTGTACGCGCGTCCGGCGGCTGCCACGGACTTCGACCAGCTGCTGGCTTTCGCTCCGCAACTGTCCTCGGTCGTCGTCGATGGTGTGACACCCGTCGAGATGCTGCCGCGTCGTCGGCACACCGGGGCTCGTCCGGCCTGACGCGCGGGCGGCGCCGGTCGGGCGAGAATCGGCGATCCTTGCGGGATGGCGGCACGGGCGGGTCCGGGAGGTCGAAAGTCCTTTTCCGGCGTTGAGAAGACGTCAAGATTCAGACGGCATCCAATTCGGCCCGGACCCGGGCGTGCTCGTGCCGAGCTCGTGCCGCAGCACTGGAATCGCCGGAGGCCACGTGCACCTGCACCAGCAATTCCCACGCCAGGTCCTGGTAGCGGTCCAGTTGGACGGACCGCCGGGCGGCATCCAGTGCCTCGCGCGGCCGGCCGAGTTCCAGAGTGTCCCTGGCCAGTCCGGCGGCGGCGGACGCCGCGTCGAGGCGGAAACGGTCGCGGTCGTCGACGAGATACTCGGCCGGCCCGTCCTCGGGGAGCAGTTCGCCGGTGTACAGCGCGAGGCCGGCGGCGCGGTTCCTGGCACTTCCCTCGGTGTCGCCGCGTGCCGCGCAGGAGGCGGCCTCTCGTAACGTTGACTCGAAGCTGCGAATGTCGACCGTGCTGCCTTCCGGCAGCGCCAGCCGGTAGGCATCGCCGTGTCGGGTGAGCACGTCGGGACCCGGCAAACCGTTCTGCTCCAACAGTTGTCGCACGCTGGACACCGCAACCTGCAGGCGTCGGGTGCCGACCGAGAGGTCGACGCCGGGCCACAGCGCGTCGACCAGTCGTTCCCGGTGCACGTCGTGCTCGGGGTTCAGCGCCAGCAATCGGAGCAGTGCGCGAGCCCTGGGGCGCAGCGATCCGAGATCGACCTGTTCGCCGGCTATCTGAATCCGGAAACCGCCGAAACAGCTGACCTGAACAACCCGCGGTGCGGTGGGCGCCGCCGGTCGGCGGTCGGCGGTCGACGGTTCGGCATCGGCATCGGCATCGGCATCGGCATCGGCCCTTGTCATGTCGGACCGAGTGCCCTGCGCCGGGATCGTGGCGCGCCGCGGGCGGGGGAGCAGAGCGCTGATTCCGGCCAGGCCGACTCGGCCGTCGTGCTCGGGATCGTCCGCGGTGACCTCCTGCATGGCCGAACAGGCCAGGTTCGCCGCAGCAGGCAGGTCAACGGTCCGGGCCGCTGCCGCCACTCTGGCCGAAAATTCCTGTGCGCCAGGCATTCCGGCCCGGACCAGACAACATGCCTGCAGCGCCTACGCCCACACCGCGAGCACGGGAGCATCCAGCCGGCGGAAACGCCCTGCCGCGTCGGCGAAGTCGGCCGGGTCGGCATCGTCGTCGGCGATCTGTTCGGCGATCGCCACCATCAGCTTCAGCAGCGCGGCACCCCAGTCGTCACCGGTTCTCTCGCACTCCACCAGCAGCTCAGCGCAGGCCGTGACCCGCCAGGCCGGCGAGCCGAGGGCGACCAGGACCGCCTCCTGCACCCCACGGGCGAGCCTGGCGATCCAGGGCAGCCCGGCGAGTTCGGCGTCCAAGGCGACCTGGCCGAGCACGCCGGAGGGATCGGCGCAGTGCCCGGTCAGCAGGTCGATGGCGGTACCGGCGAACTGCGCCAGTGACCTGAGGGTGGCATCGGTGCGCTCATCGGCTTCGACCGATTCCAGCAGTCGCCGTGAGGTTTCGGCATCCCCATCGAGCAGGGCGGCCAGCCCACGGGACAGCATGTCGCCGGGCCCGGCGGCGGAGAACTGCCGGTAGCGGCCGACCCGGCTGGCTGTGCCGCCAGTAGTGCCGACAGCAGTGCTGACAGTGCTGCCGAAAGTCGAGCTGACAGGGGCGCCGCCTACCAGGAGGCCAGGCGCTCGCAGGGTGGCTTCCCGCAGCCGCGCCGACCAGTGACGGTTCTCCGGATGCGGGTCGCCGAGCCAGCCGGGGCCGGCTGCCCGGCCCACACTCCACATCACCGCAACGGCGCGCTCGCGGCGGCAGCTGTCCCGGAAACCAG
>JBBQJM010000342.1:0-4919 GCA_038325895.1 Mycobacteriales bacterium | reverse complement strand
AACACCCCGCCCACCCCCCGCGGGACGACCCCCCGGGGGGGGGTCCGCACGCGCGGGGGCTGGCGGGCCCCCCGGTGGCCCATCTACCCCCCCACCCCCGCCACGGCCCCCGGGCCCGCGCCGCGCAGGACTCTGAGCGCGAGGCTGACCGGTCCGCCCAACACCAGCAGGATCGGCGCCATCATGCCCAGCGTCATGTGCGCGATCATGTGGATCGAGAACTGCGCCTCGGCGTACCGCCCCAGGCCGGACGAGGTCGCGAGCAGGACCATCAGGCAGCCGCACACCCACGCCACCGTCCGGCCGACGGGCCAGGAATCGCCCCGTCGCCGGAGCCGGCGGACGCCGATCACGTACAGCACGGCGGCGACGATCACCGCGACCCCGAGCAGCCAGTCGAACCGCCAGTCGAATAGCAATGCGGTCAGCGTGGGCGGGCCGTCCAAGTTGTAGCCGAGGGCCAGTTCGATGTCGGTCGGCGCGGCGGCCGAGGGCGGTGGCGTAGCGGTGCGGCCCAGCGTGGCGGCCACCCCGATCGTGGCGGCCATGACACAGATCTCCACAGCCGCCAGCCGGATCAGCGGTCGCCGGTTGTCCTTCTTGAAGACCGACGGGAGGGTCCGACGGCGGTGCAGGTAACCGATGCAGCCCAACGTCGTCAGCAGCCCGGCCTTCAGCAGCACGAGCCGGCCGTATTCGGTCAGCCACAGGTCGGGGAGGTAGGTGATGCGCACCCACGCGTTCCCGATGCCCGAGGCCGCCACCACGATGAACGCGATCAGCGCGACCGTCGAGTACCGCTTGGCGATCACGTCGAGGTGGGCGACGTGCTGCCGCGCCAACCCGACGAAGGCGATGAGCCCGCCGATCCAGATGGTGATGCCGGCCAGATGGAAGATCATCGTGTCCACGGCGACGTCGTGGTTGCCGGATTGGGTGGAGTGCCCGGTGTTGGCCTGCACGACCAGCGCGACGAATGCCCCCACCAGCAGGATGCCCGCCCACCCCGGCCGCAGCACGATCCTGGCGATCACCGCGATCAGCGCAGCGATGACGGCGACGATCAACGCGGCCCGGACGGTATCCAGGATCGAGATGCCGGCCAGCACCCGATCGGCGGACAGCGATTGATCGATCGGCCGGCCCAAGGTGTCGGACAGGGTCAGCGGGATCAGGGCCAGCGAGGCGGCGCACCAGACTGCCGCGGCCAACGAAGCGGCGCGGACCGACCGGTACCCGCCGACGTCGAGGACGCCGGAGGACTGTGGCGGCACCAGGACCGCGGCCGCGAGCAGCCAGCCCACGGTCACGGCGGCCGCGAAGTCGAAGATCGCCTTCACCGCGGGCAACGCCAGATCGGTGAACACGCCGGCGGACGGCAAGCCAGGGATCTCCGTGCGCGACGGGACGATCGCGGCCAGCCCGGCCGCGACGCAGGCCGCGATCAGGCCGGCGGCGATCGCCAGGGAGGTGACTGCCCACCCATCGCGGTGGACGTCGGCATCGGCAGTTCGGCCCGGTCGAATCGTCCCTTCCGGGGTGACGTGGCCCGATGCCGCGGCGGCCCCGGGGACGCCGACGGCCGTGCTGTCGGTGGGGGGCTGAACGGTCCGCTCGGCGTCACGATCCGCTCTGGCATCAGGCATCGCAGCATCGCCGGCGTCCGTCGACGTCGCGTCGGGCACGCGTCTGACGATACTGCCCGGCACTGTCAGGAACTGGTCAACAGAGATAGACGAGCCCGCCGCGGGCACCGCCGTGACGAACCTCCCGACAATCGCGGCGACAACCCGTTGGGCAGAGGCCCGATTCGCTAGGCTCGATCCGCCACAGGCGCTCGTAGCTCAGCTGGATAGAGCAGGGGACTTCTAATCCTCAGGTCGCAGGTTCGAATCCTGCCGGGCGCGCTCACCTGCAGATGCGGTTCTCCCGCTGTCACCATCTCTGTCGGATGAGGGCTCGTTGCATCCGGCCGGAACTGTAAGTCCGGCCGCCGTCGTCCCCCTCGCACTCGAGCAGTATCGTGCCAGCGACTCGCGGTCATTCGCAGGTGCGACCGCTGCCCTCCAGACTGTGCGGTGTGCAGGGCTGCCACCGGCCAGGCCGTGACGACTGGATTCGGTGCTGCTCATGGTCGCCAAGGGCGCAGTCCACTTGCCGGCTGGTAGCGGACCCGAGGGTGCCCCATCCGGACAACAAACCCCCGGGCGCGGCTGATGCCGCGCCCGGGGGGACTGGAATTGGCTGTGATGGCCCGGCTGGCTCAGTTCCGAAGGGTGGAGGTCACGGTGACTGATGCGGACTGGACCGGTACCGCAGCGCGCAGCCGGCGAGCCCTGGCATTCGCGGTGGAGGACATCTGCCGGACCATCGCTGCCCGGGCGAACGCGGCGAAGGCGCAAATGTCTGCTCGCCGCCACGCGAGCACCGCGTTTGCCAAGCCGAGTTCGGCGGCCTGCTCCGCCAGGTCGGGGTCGACCGCCCACCCGACGTAGGTCCGCGCGGTGGCGCGAGCCAGGGGTAGATAGAACCGGAAGACGGCGTCCTCCGCGGCGCTGATCACCGGTGACTGTGATCGAGCCCGGATGAGCGCGTCCCACAAGGTCTTTGCGGCCTCGTTGTTGATCGGGTCCACCGGTCCCGCAGCGTCGAGCCTGTCGCCGCTGTCAGCGTCGTGGACACCCTGGGGTTGGGTGAAAACGGCCGCGGAATCCGTGAAGGTGAGGTCAGCTGAGCCTGCGATGCTGACCGAGTCAGATGTCGTCATCATGTCTGTTCGCGTACCTGCCGATCGATCGATGGGGCCACGGTGTCGGGTGTCTGCTGGTCCGGATCAATGGGCGCCATGGTGGCGTCGGATGGAGTGCGACGGGCTGGCTGGCGGTCGATGTCTTCGTGCGATGGGGCTCGATCGGTCGGCGGCCCCCCGGGGCCGACCTGGGATGTCGCAGGTGCGGGACATCACTACGGTGCGATGGCCACCGTCGGTAGGGAATCTCGTAAAGGCGGATCGGCCCACCCGTGGCCGGCGTCGGGGGAACCGGCCATGGGTGGGACCCATCGCCCCCACGAAGGGGTCAGAGGGCGTCACTGGCACTAGCGCGGCACAAGCTGAAAGCACCGCGATCATGGGCTGACGCCGCGCACCAAACGAGATTGGCGGGCTGTCACCGGGGGCCGGGGTGACACGATAAGACGAATATTATAGGGAAATCCGGCATTTCGCCACACGGCTGGGATGAGTCGGCTCCTCCGGCATCGTCAGGCTCAGCTCAGTCGCGGCGCAACGGGCGATGCGCAGCCCGAATGATCCGGGCAATGCACAGTTCATCGCCACCGGCGTCCGAGCCATTGCAGCACAAACAGTTTCCCAGCCCGAACCCGAGAGACGAAATGGATCGCGTACCCGGCTGAAATGATTTAGCACGTTCGATTCACCCCGGGAATCCCTCTTGTGGGTACCGGATCGGGTATTTTCTCCGGTCCATACAGCAATACGATGGCAGTACGGATTGGGGTGCGGCCCAGGAGGAGTGGCGCCATGGCGGAGACACGTCCAGCGCTCCGCATCGAGCCGTCTGACCAACTGGCCGCGATCGGCCAGGCAGTGATCACCACCGACCTGGACGGAGTGGTGCTGTATTGGAATCGCGCTGCCCAGGAGCTCTACGGCTGGACTCCGCAGGAAGCGATCGGGCGGAACATCGCCTCCCTCACGGTGCCCGAGGTGGCTGAAGAGGTCGCCGCCGACATCATGATCGCGTTGCGTGACGGAGTGCCTTGGTCCGGAGGATTTCCGGTGCGACGTAAGGACGGCAGCAGATTTCCGGCACTGGTCACCGACTCCGGCATCTACCGTGACGGCTCGCTGGTCGGGATCATCGGCGTCTCCACGAACCTGGGCACGGCGTTACGTCCGCTGCTGGAGCGTTCCACGGATGCCGCGCTGATCCTGCGGTCGGACGCCGTGGTCACCTACGCCAGTCCCGCCGTGCGCCAGCTCTTCGGCTGGCAGGATGACGCCATCATCGGCAGCCCGATCACCGAGTTGCTCCATCCGGACGACCGGATCGCCCTCGGCGGCTTCCTGCGGCGTCTGCTGGCCCAGCCTGGCGCCCATCCCCCGCTCGAGCTGCGTCTCCGTCACGCCGGTGACTGGACCTGGGCGGAGGCCGCACTGACCAATCTGCTCGACGACCCGGTGGTGCGGGGCGTGGTCTGCAACCTCCGCCTGAGCATTCGGCGCGGCGCGCAGGAAGAAGCGGAAGCCAAGGCCGAGCAGCTTCAAACGGCGCTGGAGTCCCGGTTGACCATCGAACAGGCGAAGGGATTTCTCGCCGGCCGCGACGGCACCACGATCGACGCTGCCTTCGAGCGGTTGCGGGCTCACGCGCGCAAGCATCAGGTCGCCATCCGCGATGTTTCCCGCCTGGTCCTCGACGGCGAACTCTTCGCCGAGAACCACTCCGGCCCGAAGCCGTAGCGCAGCGCACTCCTGGGCAGCCGCCATCGGCTACCGGGCGGCGGCGCTCTGCTGCGGGTGGAGATGATCAGCACCAGGACCAGGCCGGCCAGCACGGCGGCCGTGACTTGCAGGGACGCCGGCAGGAACGAGGCGCCCAGCACCAGGACGGCTGTGCCGTTCACCGCCCAAGCGATGATGCGAGCGCGCCCCCGATGCGAGCGCAACGCCGCCACTGCGACGAGGTAGACGGCCACCGGGGAGGTGGAACCATCGCGGGATACGGGCGGAAACACAGGTCGACAGCAACTCGAGCGGGGTCGAGACGCGGCCGCCTTCGTCCGGCCGACGGGCCGTCATCGGGACGTACCAGGGTCGCGCCTCGGCGGACGCGGCCGGGTGCTCGCTGCCGGGAACTACCGAGCCGTCGCGTTCGTCCTACCGTGCGAAGTCGTAC
>JBBQJM010000341.1:0-4920 GCA_038325895.1 Mycobacteriales bacterium | reverse complement strand
GACACTCCACTGGTGGCCGAGATGAGCACCGCACGGCCGTGTTCGACGGCCCTGACGCGACTCATCGCCTGCTGCTGATAGGTCTCGTTGGTGTAGCCGAAGGTGGCGTTGTTGGTCTGCACGACCAGCAGCTGCGCCCCGCCCCGCACCACGTCCCGGACGAGATCGTCGTACACCACCTCGAAGCAGATCACGTCACCCAGGTTGACCCCGCCGACGTCCAGGTTCCCTGGCACGTCACCGGGCAGGAAGGCTCCGCGCTGCAGGTCCACCTTGTCGGAGAAGATCCGGAAGAAGGACCGGTACGGCATGTACTCACCGAACGGCAAGGGGTGGCGCTTGTTGTAGAACTGGCCCGGCCCGGTGACGGGGTCCCACACGATCGCCTGGTTGTACCCCTCGCCCGGAGTGCCGGTCTGCACAACGGCGCCGACCAGGATCGGCACCCCGATGTCCCGCGCTGCCGCGCTGATCACCGCGTTGGCGTCCGGGTTGCGATAGGGATCGATGTCGGTGGAGTTCTCCGGCCAGATGACCAGCGACGGCGCCGGCGACTCGCCCGCTCGGATCGCCGCGGCCAACTCGTGGGTGCGCTGGGCGTGCATGTCCAGCACAACCCGCCGTTCGGCGTTGAACTCCAGGCCCGGCCTTGGCACATTGCCCTGGATGACCGCGATCGTCCGGGTCGGCGCGTCGGTGCCGTGCTGAACGGTGGCCAGCCCGGCCAGGCCGAGCAGGAACGGGGCGACCAGCATCGCGATCGCGCCGAGCACGGCAGCGGAGCGCAGCGGACGGCGCTGCACCGCGAGCGCCCGAACCAGTGCCGCCAACGCGAACCCGGCCAAGGCGGTGAGAAAGCCGAGCGCGGTCGCGCTCAACAGTGACGCCACCGGCAACAGCGGCCCGTCGGCCTGGGAGAACGCGACGCCACCCCAGGGAAAGCCGCCGAAGGGGAACCTGGCGCGCACCGCCTCACCGGTGATCCACGCGGCGGCCGCCCAGACGGGCCAGGCCGGTAGTCGCCGGGACGCCGCGGCGACCAGCGCTCCGACCGGGGCGGTCAGCAACGCTTCGGCGACGGACAGCGCGACCCACGGCAGGTTCCCGACGTAGATGTTGGTGAACGTGAGCAGCGGCAGGTAGAACGTCAGCCCGAACAACAGGCCGAGGCCCAGTCCGGCCCTCCAGCTGCGGCCGGCCAGCGCGAGACCGAATAGCGCGAACCCGGCGATGGCCATCCACCACCGGGTGGACGGAGCGAAAGCCCCGTACAGCGCCAGCCCACCCACCGCGCTGGCCAGGATGCGCAGTCCGCCGGCCCCGACCAACGAGCGCCGCCATCGGCGAAGCCGACCGGTGCCGCTCCCGGCATCGTCGGCCCGTCGCTCTGCCCGCAGCCTGCGCAGTGTCGCCGACGGGACATCGGACGGCAGGGCCGGCTCGCTATCCACGGACGGGGATGCCACGGGGCCAGCGTAACCGCCGCGGTTGTCCGCGCCGTGAGTTCTCAGATCGTGGACGGGCCGACGATTCCGGTGTCCCGGACCAGCTCAGCGGGCGGCGGCTGGCTGGAGGGACAGCCCTTCGACGGGACCGGCGACGGCCTGCTTGAAGTGCCGGCTGGCGTCGTCCACCAGCACCTCGGTGAGGTCCTGCTCCACCCCGTCGGCAAGGGCGCGGGCCACCTCCCGCGGATCGAGCTTCGGGGCGGTGACCGCAGTCGTCAGATCGGTGTCGGCGTAGCCGAGGTGCACGCCGACGACCAGGGTGCCTTGCGCCGCCAGCTCCAGGCGGAGCGAATTGGTCGCCGACCAGAACGCCGCCTTCGACGCGCCTTGGGCGCCCGCTCCAGCGATCCAGCTCAGCGACGAGCGGATGTCGACCAACGCTCCGCCGCCGTTGCGGGCGGGCGCGGGTGCGAAGGCCCGCGTGACGCTAAATCGCGCCGAACCCGTTTGCTTCGAAGACGGCACGGATGTCGTCGAGGTCGGCCTGCGAGCAACGGTCCCGACCCACCGACCCCGGCATAGTTGATGACGATCGAGACATCGCGGCCAGCTCAGCCACTGCGCTGACCGCAGCGGCATCGGTGACGTCACGGGGCGACCGGGACGATGCGCCGGTCTGGCTCGGCTCCGGGTTTCGGGCGCTGGCGTAGACCGTCGCCCCGAGGTCGAGGAGCTCGCGCACGAACGCCTTGCCGAGCCCACGCTCCCCGCCGGTCATCAGTGCGGTCGCTCCGTTGAGGTTCACCATGACTCCTGCGGTCCACCGAGTCGGCTTGACATAGCCAATTGACGTTTCTCTCTGTCATTCATTGTTGCCGTGAACGACATGGTCAAATGCTCTCGAGCTATGTCACATCGGTCGACCGACCGTGTCGGTCTGGAGCCCGCCCCAGAAGGACTGGCGCTGGTTCAGGACCTGTTGAACACCAGGGCAATAGGCCCGCACGGCACGGACCTGCTGGCCTCCGTCGACGAGGCCCGCCGTTGGCTGCACGACGTGCTGGATCCCCCGGCCGTCGATCCCCCGGCCGTCGATCCCCCGGCCGTCGCCCCTGACCATCGATCCCCTGACCATCGAGCAGGAGGCGCTCGGGGGGAGGGACCGAGCTGTCGTGGGTCGACGACCTGTCCGATTCGCTCCGATCTGGAGCGGCTGGTCCCCGGCGCCGCGACGCTGGACACCGGTCCAGCCCTCATCCGGACGACGATGACGGTCAGCCCGGCAGGCGAACTCGCGCTGCACCCCGCCGGACGCGGCCCAGGGTGGTTCATTTCAGCGGTGTGGGTCCAGGTCTGCCTCGCCCAGCAGAAGGGCACCTGGCGGCGGCTCAAGCTCTGCCACAACCCGCCCTGTGGCTCAGCGTTCTACGACCGTTCCACGAACAACAGTGGCGTCTGGCACGACGTGCGAGTGTGCGGCAAGGCGGCGAATCTTCGCGCTTCCCGGGCTCGTCGCCTGGCAGCCGATCACCAATCACCCGCCCGGTGACGTGCCGCTCCCTGTCCCACCCGGTCCGACTGCGGGGTTGAGGAACAACGGAACGGCGGTGAGCGGTGAGCGGTGAGCGGTGAAAACGATCTTGCGGATCTGGGTCGTCTCGCTGCCCGGGTCTACCCGGCTGGGCGCGGCGATGGAGCGCAAGTCGCTGCCCGAAATGGAGTCCAGCCTGATCAACGGCACCCTGCGCTACGCGCTCGGTGAACTTGCCTCGCTGCCCCGTGCCGCCGTGGTGGTCGAGGACCGCTACTCGCAGGTGTTCAACCTCGACTGGGTTCGCCCAGCCACGCCGACGGGCCGCCGAGCTGCAGGTCCGCTGGCCTGGCGTGCCGATCGTGTTCTGCGAGACCCGCCAGCTCGCCGAGGAATGAACCTACCGCTACCTCGCCGTCGCCCACGCCTGGGCGAGCACCGAGGCCGCCCTCGCCGAGCGATTCGGCGCGAGCATCGTGCGCGAGGACACGGCGGCCACGCACGAAGCACCGCAGCCGAGCACGAGGCGAGGTTCACACCCAGGCCCGCACGGCCGGGCTCGTCGTCCCCGACCGCGGCCGGTTACGACCGAAGATCCGGCAGGCTTGGCGCGACGCCCACACGCCATGACGACTGCCCGCAAGGGATCCATAAGTGGGACGCTACGCCGAGATGTCACCGTCAGGGCCGAGTAGCTGCTGTTGGAGCAGGGCTCCGAGCCATTGGGCGTATTCGTCGTCGGTCCAGCCGCACCCTTCGGTGGCACTGAGGTAGGGCTCGACTCCGGTCAGTATCCACGCGCGGTCGAGCGCGCGTTGTTCACTGAGCTCGTGGCGCAGGGCGTGGACGTGGGCCAGCGAAGCGATCACGGGGCGAAGACCCTCCCTGCGATGTCTGTCGCCTTCGTCTCGGAGCTTGATGATCGCGGGGTCCCCCGTTGCGCCGCGGACGGCCAGGATGGTTACCTTGCTGGAGGAGAACAGCGCGGTCGTCCACTGTGCGAAGGCGACCAGCTTGCCGTGCGGATCCGTCTCGTCCGCGATGCGCTGGGCCCAGCCAGCGCCGTCCGCGTCGTGTTCCATCTGCATCAGCAGAGCGCGCAGGATGGCGCCCTTGGATCCGAATGTCGCATACACGGTCGGCGCAGCCACCCCAGCCCGCTGCGCGATGCCCGTCACCGTAGTCCCGTCAAACCCGTGTTCGGCGAACATCTCGCGTGCCGCCATGGCGATACGTCGCTGGGTATCGGCGGCGCGCTCCTCACGCAAGCGGGATCGGTAGGTCCGGCTCGTGCCGGGCCTTACGGGGTCATCGGACGCACCCATTGCGTACCCACTCCTAGATTCAATATCATAGACTATATCGAATAATGCTGGCCCATGAGGTAACCACGTCCGAGATGCGCCGACAGGAATGGGGAACGCCGATGCCAGGTCAAAAGATCGGATCGTTGATCGCCGCGGTCTTCGGGCTGATCTTCGTACTGGTCAACGCGGGACCGCTGCCGGCGGCCTGGAGGCTGACACTTCGGGTGCTGGCCGTAGTCGCGTTCGCCGCGGTGCTTGTCGCGATCTTCCGTTCCAATCGTCCGTCCCGGGACCGCAGTGGCCAAGAACGGCGAGTGTTCGGTCGCGGGTATTGGTTCGTGGTGGCCGCCGAGTTCATTGCGCTGTACCTCGGCGTGCGCGTGCTCAGCGGTCCACTCGATGCCCCCGAGGCCGGGGTGGCCTGGGTCTCGCTCGTGGTCGGCGTCCACTTCTTTGCCCTCGCAGTTGTCATCGACCAGCGATTCTTCCATTGGCTCGGCGCTGTGATCACCGCCTGCGGTGTCGCCGGACTCGTCCTCGCCGCCACCGGCGCAGCCGAGGCGACAATCGCCCTGATCGGTGGCGTGCTGCCAGGCGCCATACTGCTCGGCTTCGGCTGGTGGGGCGCACATCG
>JBBQJM010000340.1:0-4948 GCA_038325895.1 Mycobacteriales bacterium | reverse complement strand
AGCGCGTCTGATCGAGCGCGACTGCGGTTGGCGGCCGGGTGCCGGCGGTGCTGTTCGCCCACGGCGCACCGGGCGTGGCCGGGCCACTCGCGGCGCTGCACTAGCCTGGAGCGCGGTGTCCACAGCGCGTGGTCACGAGAGGCGAATGAGACGACGGAGGTCTGGCGTGGACGTCAAGATCGGTGTGACGGACACCGGGCGTGAGCTGGTGGTCAGTTCCCACTCGAATCCCGACGAGATCGAGGCACAGATCTCCGAGTCGCTCAAGAACCCGCAGGGCACGCTCGTGCTTGTCGACGACAAGGGCCGCCGGGTGATCGTGCCGACCGCCAAGATCGCTTATGTGGACATCGCTCCGGCCGATACCCGCCGGGTTGGCTTCGGCTCCAGCTGATTTCTCGGCCAGGAGGCTGGATCCCTCAGGGGCTCGGACCCTCAGGGCTGGTCCTGGCGGGGGAACCGGGAAATACCGCGCCACATCAGGGTGGACAGCAGCTCGATCGCCTCGGGCCGGGACACATGGGGCGACTGCTGCAACCAGTAGCGGGCGCTGACCTGGGACAAACCCACCATCCCGGAGGCGAGCAGCCGGGCGCGCTCGACGTCGACGCCGGTGTCGGCGGTGATGGTGTCGGTGATCGCCGAGATGCAGTCGTCGGTGGCCCGCTCGACGATGCGCTCCACCTCGAGCTGCCCGCGCAGGTCCGATTCGAAGATGAGCCGGTAGGCCTGACCGTTGTCCGCGACGAAGGTGAAGTACGCGGCGACGGCGTTGTCGACCCGTTCGTGGTTGTCTGTTGTCGCGCCCAGCGCCACCCGCACCAGCCGCACCATCTCGTCGGCGGACTCGTTCAGCAGCGCGAGATACAACTCGAGCTTCGACGGGAAGTGTTGGTAGAGAACGGGTTTGCTGACGCCCGCGCGGTCGGCGATGTCGTCCATCGCGGCGGCGTGATAGCCCTGCGTCACGAACGCGGACTTGGCCGCCGACATCAGCTGGAGCCGTCGCGCCGATCGGGACAGCCGGGGGGTGACCCGCGCTGCGGTGTCTGCCATGAAGCCAGGGTCCTTTCTCGGGCGCCGGGGCCTCTGGCTCGCCGCCGTGGATTCACCCTACGCGGGGATCGTCGCCATCATCGAGCAACGCGATCGCCAGATCTCCCTTGGCAGCCAGCCTGCCGAGGACGTCCTGCGGGCCGGGATCCATCGGCATACCCGCCGTGGTGGCCGCCAGTTCGTCCAGGTCCAGCGGAACTACGCACCTGCCCTCGACCCAGCGATCCGTTCCGGCGGCGTCCGGCGCGACCGCCGCGGCCGCCACCAGAGAGTACGGGACCGGTGTGACGTTCCCGGGCCACGACGGGCTTGCGTCGATCAGGGCCCGGCCGTCGGCCTGTCGCGGGTCGACGGTGGCGATCTCCGGAGCGTGACGGGCCAACTCCTCCGCGTACCCCGAGGCGATCTCCCAGGGACCGTCCACGCCCGTCCGGGCAGTGTCGGCCGTCCGCGACCCGTGGCTCCAGCGCGACCGGCGCCTGGTTCCCGATCCGATCGCGCGCACGTACAGGCCCTCACCGCCGTCGGTGGTCACCACGGCGGTGAGCCCGTCGGAATTCCTGGCCTGGCACAGCGCCAGGGCCGCGGTGGCTGCGGTGGCGATCCCGGTGCCCTCGCCCGAGGCGACATGCAGCGTCCACCAGGCAACCGTGCGGGCGGCAGGCAGCACCGGTGAGCTCGGCGGGTCGGGAAGTGTCGTCGCCAGGGTGACCGCACCTCGCGCGAGTAGATAGTCCAGGTCGTCGGCGGTGTCGATGAACTCGACGCCGAGCAGGGACCCGTCGGCCGTCCCGACCGTCACGGGTCGGCCGGCGACGTGCGGGATCAACGCATCTGCTACGGCCGCGTAGTAGGCGCGGATGTCGTCGGGATTGTCGATGCGCACTCGGCCATCGTGCCCGCACACCGCCGCCCCCGGTCGCCGCGGGGTCACCGACCCGGCTTGATCGGAACATCCGTGTAGTGGCCGAGGACCACAGCGGCCGCCGCCTGCATCGAACGGCCCGACAGGTAATTGGTCTCGGAATGGTGGGAGGCAACGGCCTGCAACTGGTTGAACACCGCGGATTCGACCGGACCGGCCAGCCATCCGATCGGACCGGGCAGCGATTCCGACATCCGAATATCGGGCATGTTCGAGGATGCGTCGACGACTTGCGCGCCGAAGTCGGCCAACGCGGGATCGACACCGAAGGGCTCGGCGTCGGGCCCGGTGATTCGGGGACCGCTCAGTAGCGTGCTGATCGATGTGGCGACCAGATCGGTGGGGGTCTGAGTGACCGGATCCTGCTCGAAGGCCACCACATAGGTGTGATCGGCGGGCAGGTGTGGATAGCTGCCCGCCGTCGGCACGCCGTCGCCGGCCCCCGGGGACCCCATCAGCACCGCGTCGTCCATCCGGGCGCCCTGCGCAGCAGCGGAGGACACCGTGGTCGAGCCCATCGAGAAGCCCAGGGCGGTGAACCTGGCTCCCACCGGCGCCCACTGCCGGAAGCGATCGATATCCCGCGCCAGCACCGCACCACCGTCCGTGGCGTTGTCGTCGTTCAGCACGTCCAGCACGCTGTCCACTTTCGAAATCGGATTGGTCGAGACGCCGGCGGCGAAGCCGAGCGGGATGTCGTACCCGTACCAGGCCACCACCGCCGTCGATTTTCCAGGTGATTGCCGGCCGGCCTCGGCGCGCAGGGCGGCCGCATCGTTCAGGCCGTCGGCCATCCCCGCGGGGGCGCTGTTGATGCCTGGGACCAGGGTCGCGACGTTGTCGGCGGTGCTGATGTCGCCAACGCTGATCGCCGCGCGGCCCTGGCTCCAGGAGTCGGCGGATTCGTAGGCCAGCAGCTGCGCGACCCCGCCTGCTTGCTCGGCCTGGATGAGCGAGGCCCTCACCCCCTGGGCCATCTCTCGGGTGGCGTCGTCATCGGACTGAAGATCGAGGCGAAGACGCTCCAGGTTCATGGCGTCGATCGGCACCGGTGCCGGCTGGGCGGGGATGGGTCCTGACGCCTTGGCCCAGAAGGGTGCCTCGGACGGAGTGCCGGCAGGGAACCGGGGTCCGGTGCTGGCAGCGGCAGCGGCAGCGGCATCGTCAGGAGGAAGGGATTCGATGGGATCGCGCGGGTCGGCCCGCAAGGACTGCGCCAGGGAGTGCAGCGTCTCCGTCGCCCGGACGCGGCGCTGGTCCAACTGCGCGGTGAGTTCGGTCAGGATCCGCTGCAGCTCGGGCGAGGGTGGCTGCGAACCACCCGGCAAGGGGACGCCCAGGTCCGTCGGCCCCAGTGCCGCCACCGCAGCCTCGGCGGCGCCGAGTTCGGCCTCCACGTGTGTCTTCACCTGCGTCAACGTGTGGCACGCGAGGTCGGCGGCGTCGGCCTGCGCAACGACGACCGTCCGACTGGCCACGGCGGCCTCACGAAGCGCGGCGATCGACGCCCGGGGCGTCGGGCTCGACCAGGCGGCGGCGAGCGCCGGGATCGCGTCGGCCAGCACATCCGCGCCGCGCCAGAGCCAGACCGCAGCACGCCGGGCGACGGTGAACCAGCCTGCGAGCGTTTCGGCGTCGATCGCCAGCAGCTCATCGGCCGCCGCGACAGGGTCGGGCAGCCCCTGAAGGCCGGCGAGCAGCCTGAGCAGGGATAACCCTTCGCCGCGCCGCGGCCCGGTCGGTGTGCTGCCGGACGTGCTGCTGGACAGCGGCGCGGTCATCGCGGACCCCGGATCGCCCAGGCCTCGGCACGCTCGAATTGCTCGGCCGCCGTCCGGATCTTCTCGGCCGCCATGGCCACGCGCACTGCCAATGCCCTGGCACCGTCGACCGCCTCCAGCACCCGGCGGCCGGCCGCGTCGACGACCTCTCGCGCTGCGGCCGAGGAGCCCAGACCCGCGTCGAACAGCGGGCTTCGGAACACCTCGCAGGTGCCGTCCCCGCGCAAGGCGTTGGCCGCGTGATCCGCAATCTCCGCTGCCCTGCGGAGCAGCGGGGTGTCAACTGTCAGATCAGCTGTCAGTCCCGGTGTTGTGCCCTTGTCGTCCGTCATCGCCGCCCCCTGAATCGTGCCCGGCCCCGCGACCGCTCTCGTCGTCGGTGTGATGATGCGCCGCCGGCCGCACGACATGCCGTCGGCGAGCTGTGCTGTGGACAAAATTCGGGCATGGGGGCAACTCGGAGGGCCCAGTGCCGGGAGTGCGGGCACCATGGACAGGGTGACCGCGACCCGGGTATGGCACACCAGGGGGCCGGCCGCACGTGACGAGCTCGCCGCGTGGTCCACGGCAACGTTGTCCGACACCGAGCGGGGCGCGGTCCCGGGCTTCGGCCGACCCCAGCCTCCCGGCTGGACCGAACTCGTACGGGGCCGGGGGATGTACATCCGACGCCGCCCGGGTCCGCGCGATACGACGCCGGCGTGGTACATCCACGGGCTTGCCGGGTCATCGACCAACTGGACCAGACTGGCCGCGGCACTCTCGCCTGCGGCAACCGGGTACAGCGTCGATCTGCCGGGTCACGGCCGGTCCGACCCGCCACCCCGCGGCCACTACTCACTGCAGGCCGACGCCGAGCTGATAGGGGCCACCATCGAGCAGGTCAGCGGGGGTCCCGTGCATCTGGTCGGCAATTCGTTCGGCGGGATCATCGCCACCCTGCTGACTGCGTCGCGCCCGGATCTGATCCGCACCCTCACGGTGATCTCGCCTGCCGTGCCGGACCTGCGACTCACCGGCGATCGCGGCGCCGATCCGCGGCTCGGCCTGCTGCTGGTGCCCGGTACGGCCGGCCTGGCCAACCGACGGCTGGCCACCATCTCACCGCTGTCCCGGGCCCGCGGCATGGGCGAGTTGTGCTTCGGGAACCCCGACATGCTCACCGACGCCGACTACGAGCTGGCCG
>JBBQJM010000339.1:0-4965 GCA_038325895.1 Mycobacteriales bacterium | reverse complement strand
ACGTCTCCGGGCGGGAGATCGACTTCGCGGCCGGTCCTTACGGCGCGATCAAGGCCGCGTTGATCCACTACATGCAAGGACTGGCCAATCAGTTTGAGAGCAAAGGGATTCGAGCCAACGCAATCTCCCCCGGCAACACCTACTTCGAGGGAGGCGTGTGGGCGTCGATCAAGCTGAACAACCCCGACTTCTTCGCGACCGCGCTCGACCTGAACCCGAGCGGACGGATGGCGACACCGGACGAGATCGCCCGCACGGTCGTCTTCGTCGCCAGCCCGGCCTCGAGCCGCACCAGCGGCGCGAACATCGTGGTCGACGGCGCCCTCACGCGCGGCGTGCAGTTCTGAAGCCGACTCGGTGCGTTGTGAGGCGTCGCGCCGAGGGTCTTGTGAACTTGGTTGGTGCCCTCTACCTCGGACAATAGCGCTGCGGAGGCTCCTGTTGCCCGTCGGGAATGGGCACCAAACGATGGCACCGCTTGGCGTGTCCGAGCCTAGCTTCGCGGCGACCCTGATCAACGGGGTGAACCGCACGATCATGTCACGGACTTGGCCGTCCCCGAGACGAACAAACCAGATCGCGGACACCGGAGCTGGTGAAACAAAGAACTCAGGGCTTACATGCACTCACCGACTACGCGATACGGGTGTTCATGGCCGAATCCGCGGAAGACCTCGAGGGGGACCCAGATCGCATTTCAACATCCGCTCCAAACGCGTGATCCGCTGCCACGTCGACGACCAGGCGGCGTTCCCCCATCCGACCTTGAATACGGAATCGCCGAACCGCTTACAGAAATGCGGGAGCGACATGCATTGACTTGCGTCGAGCATCAGAGGAACATCAAAACCCTAGCCCGACCCCCTGAGATCCCGAAGGAACAAAGGATATGACCCGTTCACCGCAGGAAGTCTTCACAGCTCACACGAACGCTTTGGCCCAGCGGGATGTAGTAGCGATTCTTCAAGACTATCGAGAAGACGCTGTCTTGCTGACGTCTCAGGGCGCCATGGAAGGGCATTCCGGAGTCGAAACGTTCTATACCCAGGCGCTCGCCGCGCTGCCGCAGATAGAAGTGAACTGTACCTCCGCCGTCTATGCCGGTGACGCGCTATTGGTCCAGTGGACCGCATTCTCAACGGCAGGCCGCATCACTGATGGAGTCGACACTTTCGTATTCGCAGACGGGGCGATCAGGCTCCAGACATCAACTTTCACCATCGAGCCGACGGCATCTCTCTTGTGAGCTGCAAGGGAAGGTGGGGGGTGTCGGTGTCGGAGACGACCACGCTGGTCGTCTCGGCGGTGGAGCAGGCGCTGTTCACCCGGGGACGCGCTGAGATCCGTTTCAGTTCAACACTGATCGGCCGGCATTCGTCGATCGACTATAACCGCCCATGATTGCACCCTCGCCGAGCAGCGATTCGAGCTGGAACCCTGCGACGGAGCTTCCGGTGCTGATCTCGTCGGCATCTCGTTCGCTCTGGGCTTGGCAATCGACGCGTCGGATCACGAGGTCCGCCTTGCGCCGACGAGGTTCCACTCGCGGCTCGCCAACCCATGCCGCCGACCATCCTCAATGGGAGCGGCGCCGATGTCGGAGGTGCGGGAACTGGGGCGGATCGTCGTTTTACTGAGGTGGCGGGTGGGTTCCTCTACTGAATGGACGGAGGAGAGGCGGTCTCGTTGAGAGCGTTTCCGGCTACAAGTGAAAGGACGTAAGCATGTCGCACAGGGGAAAGTCGCATGTCGTCATCATGTTCACGGTGGGGCCTGATGACGTGGCCGAAGGAGATCGCATCTTCGCGAGCCACGGCGAGTGGATGAAGGAGCATCCCCGCGAGGGCGATGTGGCGCTGCTGGACTACACGATCTCCAAGGGCCCGGAACTCTCGAACCCAATGGACCCGAACTCGGGACCGACCGGCAAGACGGTCTTCGTGATCGATGAGTACTACGAGTCACCGGCGGGCATCGCCAGGCACTGGCAGGACGGGATGGACAACTGGCCCGATATGTCCGCCGCGATGGCATGGAGCGCCAAGGGCACGGTGACAACACTGCACAACGGAACGGCTGTCCAAGCACTCTGGTAAGGCGCCGCCCGGATCGGCTCGACCGCTCGCCGAGCGCTGAAGAGGCGCCGGCAGCTTCGAGGTGATCGGCTTGTGTTGACGGCATCAAGCTCCCTTCTCGCTCGGTGGCGTTTCAGCTGTCAATAGCAGTGTGAGGGGGTATTCGGCGTCGCGGGCGTGATGGCGGAGTGCCTTGGCGAAATTGGTTGCTCCGTTCAGGCGTAGAAGGCTGATCGCCAGGTTCCTCAAGGTGGCCTGTGAGGGGTGAGGATTCCACGAAGTGTTGGCCAGTCGAAGAGAGAAGGGATCGTTCTTCGCAAAGCGGCTGGGTCGTGCTGGGTTACCTCGCCATTGAATGCCGATGCCGGCAAAAGCACTGTCCAACATCTGCTCGAGCAAGCCCCTCGTCGATCAGGCGCGCGAACCGCCGGCAGCAGGGCACCGCCGGCCCGGCTCGATCTGTCCAAGGAGAGGCCCCATGGGGGGCACCTCATAGCCTTTGCTGGAGCAGGGGGTTTGGACGGATCGGAGGTCGGGCTGGGGTTGGCGAGCCGCGCGGCGGGGATCGGGCCGGCTTCATCGACCAGGAGCTGCTCGAGGTGGGTGCCTTGGACAGATCGGCCAGCAGGTTGGTGGTGGACAGCATGGGGGACTGGCGGCCGGCAGACTGATCTTTCCCGCGGAGCGGGCTGATGGACCGGTCCGATCCTGGAAAGTGCGCTGCGTCTCCGCCGGTTGGGCCGAACGCTTGTCCGCGTTGGTGCGTCAGCACGGCGTCAGCGTCGAAGACGATCCGGTTGCTGAGGCGAGCATAGTTGCCCCTCCGCAGGCACCCGTTCCGGCGCACCTGACGCTTGATGAACCGCGACCCGGTCCGTTCCCGGCGAAGAGAAGTTGTCACTGGTGGAACGCAAGACGCGTCGCTTGCCGGCGCCGTTCACGGCTCTGACCTGCAGCTCTGGCGATCCGGTACATCGTCGACATCGAGCACAGGTAACGGCCTTCGTCCAGCTCCCGGGTCCAGATCTGCCCGATCGACAAATCCAGGGTGTCAGTCGGGCACGACCGACCCGATTCCGTCGACGCAGTCATGGTTCGATGGGGCGATGAGCAACCCTGAGCACGGCGGCAGCGAGAATGCCTCGGTGCCAACGCTCCTCGAATGGGCGGGCGGTCCGCCCGCACTCCGCCGGATGATCACTGCGTTCTACGACAGGGTCGAGCAGGACGACCTGTTGAGTTTGCTCTTCCCGGGCGGCGTCAGCGCCGAGCACCGGGAACACGTCACCCTCTGGTGGATCGAGGTTTTCGGCGGTCCGCCGGAGTACACGCAGACCCTCGGCGGATATGAGAACATGCTGGCCCATCACCGGGGGCTGGCGATCACGGCCGAGCAGCGGTTCCGTTTCGCGTCGCTGATGAGCCTGGCCGCCGACGATGCCGATCTGCCCGGCGACCCTGAGTTCCGGGCCGCACTGGTCGGCTACCTCGAATGGGGAACCCGGCTCGCGGCGCACAACTCACAGCCGGGTTCGGAGGTTGTCGCGCACGCGCCGGTGCCACGGTGGGGGTGGGGAGTGGCGCCGCCCTACCAGCCGTGACGTGTCTGCGTCGGGCGTGGTTGGTCGCGCTGCGGTTGGTCGGGTCCTGGTTGGTCGGGCGGTGGTTGGTCGGGCGGAAGGGTGAGGTAGGCGCGCGCTACCCCGTTGTCCCGACAAGATCGGCCGGGCGCAGCCGGTAGACCTGCAGGGTCGACCCGAAGTACTTGTCCGTCTCGCCGACCCACTCCATGCCGTTTCGCCGGGCGACCGCGGCGGCCCGCTGATTCCCGGGCCGGACCACCGCGAACAGTTCTTCCAGCTCCTGGGCGAACGCCCAGCGGGCGACCCCGCGAGTCGACTCGGTCGCATACCCCTGTCCCCAGAATTCCGGGATCAGCTGCCAGCCGATTTCCAGGTCGTCGCCACCCGGCGGCAACGGCAACAGCACGACGCCGCCGATGACCCGACTGTCCGACCGACGTTGAATCGCCCATCGGCCCGCAGACGGAACGGAGTCACCGTCCTCTTTGATCCACCGCGCCAGGACATCTCGCATCGCCTCCACGTCGGTGACCCTGTCCATTGACGGGCTGAGCCAACGGGCGACGTCCGTGTCGCCGAAGATCTCCAACGCCGCCGGGGCGTCGTCGACCTGCCATCCACGCAGCACCAATCGCTCGGTTGTCAGCTCAGGTGCCACGGGATCTCCGTTCGGTGGGGCTTGTGGGTGGGCTTGTCAGTGGGGCTTGGGTGGGCTTGTGGAGGATCCGCTGCCACGATACTGCGGTTTGCGGCGTGCCCGGTGGGACGTGTTTCGCGCCCGTTTTGTCGGCCTACCCGATGAGCTGTTCGGGGCAGCATCCGTTCGGGCGTAGTGTGCGCCGCGCGGTGGTGTGTGAGTGCGCGGTGGCAGGGTGCGGCGCCCCGCTGTTCCTACCGGGCGCCAGTTTTCCGAACTGGGCGCCGTTTGATACCGGCCGACTCGCGAAAAGTGGCACTGAGTGGAACGGTTGACGCGATTGCTGAATGTGCAGGGCTGAGAAGTGCGATTCCAAGCTGGCAATTGATACTTGAGGTGCCCACGGGCGCACAGTGGGTATCTCTGGTTCTCGCTGCTGGATCGAATTCGTCCGGGTCGGGTGGTGCTCCGTGCCGTAGGTGTTATTGGCGCCGCAGGTGCTGCTGCGGTTCGCGTGCACAGCAATCCAGTCTCGACTTTCGGAGTTATGAGGCAACCCGTTGAGGGCTGACCTGCTGGTTCGGGTTTTGTTCGGATGTGGCGTGACCTGGGGTTGTGGGGTTAATTCGGTGGGTGGTGAGCGTGTCGCGCAGGGCGTAGAGCATGTCCA
>JBBQJM010000338.1:0-5017 GCA_038325895.1 Mycobacteriales bacterium | reverse complement strand
GACACACGGGAGTGACCTGACTTGTGGATTCGGACGGCGGGCTCAGAAACGACGCAATCAACGCCACCGGCAGTGTTCGCCGGGCGCTGCTTTCTGTGTTGATCGGGGCCAGCGTTCCGATCGAGGTCGAGTCAGAGTGTCGGAACCTTGGCCGTGCGTAGGGCATCTGCGTGCCAATTGGGGATAAGTGTGGGCGAGTTGGTGCCAGCCTGCATCCGAAAGACCAGGTTCTCCTGTCCAGGTTGGGTTCGGCTGTCGCGTCCCTTTCGGCTGCCGGCTCTGTGACGCTGTCCCCAATCCTTCGCCGCCTGCGGAGGGCTAACCCGAACTCGCATCGCAAGGAGCTCTTCGACGACACAACAGGACCTGACCGGCACGTCACCCCGCTACCGCGTCAAACCCACACCGCTGGTCGGCATCGTGATGGTCCTGCTCTACATCCTCGTGACCTTCGGCATCCAACTGAGCACGGCATTCCGTATAAAGAATGGCTCAGCACCACGGACAACGGCCTGCGCGCCGCTGTCATCCCATCGGTGGTCGGGTCGTTGTTTGCTCATCATCTTCCTGGCGATCGCGCGTTGGGACATGATCTGGCGTGACCCGGCCGGCTCCCGACGACTACCGTGATGAAGGTCGCGATGATCTTCTTCATCGCCTGCATCGTCCTGCGAGTGGTGGGGATCGACTGGGGCGGCGTGGATCGGGCCCTGCTGTTCGTGGCAATCGCTACCGGTGTCCTGGTCGGCTTCGCCGAGGAGATGCTCTTCCGGGGGATCTTCCTCCGCTCGTTGCGGACGAAGGACCGCAGCGAGGCCGTGGCCGCCCTACGGACCGCGATCGCGTTCGGGCTGTTCCATCTGCCGAACTTGATCGTCGGCGTCGGGGGCGGCCAGATCGTCCAGGTAGTCCTCGCTGCTGCCCGCGGTGCGACCCAGTTCGCGTTCCGCCGCTATCGGGGCCTCATCCTGACCGGCATGATCGCCCGCGGTATTTGGGACATGTCGACGTTCCTGGCCGGCAGCAACGGGCGCGATTGGGTGAACTTCGCGGGCCTGCTGATGGCTATCGTCAGCCTGGTCCTGGGCATTGCCGTTCTCGTCTCGGTGTGGCGCAAGGACAAGAGGACCGTGGTCACTCCCGCGGGGATTGAGCAGAAGTAGAACTATTCGAACCCGCTCCGCGCGCCCCCGGAAACCTGCGCTGCCCGTCGAGAGATTCGACCACTGCCCCGCGGCGTGGACGCCGCCGGATTCTACGGGCCTTGCGCAGGAGGATGTCGCCTTCTACAGGCTGATCCGATACGGCCCGGGACAGCACACGGTTTCCCAGGGCGATGAACGTGGGCCCCAGGCCCCGCATGGCGGTCTCGACGGCCTCGCTCACGGCCCCCTGCCCCCGACGCGGGGGGCGCATCCTTGTCGGTCCAGGTTTCGTCGTCCCGGCGGGACGGTCCGCCTCTCCATGCTCGGGTGTACCTCGCGAACACCGTCGAAGAGTCCGCCGGTCGGACCGGGTTCGTACTCACGCTTCCCTCGCGCTGTCAAGTCCTTCTCAAACGCTGCCTGACGCTGACATCGCACGGTGCCGCAGGCTCGCGAACAGCTTCCACTCGCCGGACGACAGGGGGCCGTCCGGCCGGACGCTGACCAGTACCCGGCCGTGCTTGGCTTCCCATGCGAGGTAGGCGTGGACCAGCGCGGATCGCCTCCGGCAGGCTCCCGTCGACGCCGACTTTCAGCGCCGCCGTGATGGCGTGGCTGATCGCGTCGAAGTCACGTTCGGTGCCGTCCAAGCCTCAGTCGCCGCCCGGCCAGCCTGGACGTACGCGCACGCGATGCCGACCGAGCTGGCCGGC
Organism: Mycobacteriales bacterium; assembly: GCA_038325895.1. Classification (GTDB taxonomy): domain Bacteria; phylum Actinomycetota; class Actinomycetes; order Mycobacteriales; family Nakamurellaceae; genus Nakamurella. The sequence continues at coordinate 3,159 of JBBQJM010000338.1, read as the reverse complement.
ACGAGCGAGGCGTTGGCGGCGATGTTCGGCGGCAAGTGACCCGCCCGCGGGCAACCGAACGTTCCGAAACGTTCCGTGAGAGATGGTGGGAGGTCGGTCCATTCTGGACCGGTCTCTTCGAATTTCCAAGGCTGTGACCTGGGGTTTTAAGCTCCCCCGACTGGACTCGAACCAGTAACCGTCCGATAAACCAAGCAGTCATCCCGGATCGTACCGGTTCGACCCCAGAGATACCGCCTGACCTGCAACGACACCATTCCGCGATACACGACTTTGGTCGCAACTGCCCGTCAATGCTTGTTGTTCTTCATGGGTAAACCATGGGCTGGCCTACCATCAACCCCCATGGCCCGCCCGCAACTGAGCGTCGGCACCGCCGGCCGGATCCGCACCCACAAGATCGGCAACGGCTACCGCGCCATCGCGCTCTACCGAGACTACGACGGCGGCACCCGGCAAGTCGAACGAAAAGGCCGCACCAAAGGCGCCGCCGAACGCGCTCTCGCCGAAGCCATCCGCGACCGCAGCCGCACCGTCCCCGGCACCACCCTCACCCCCACGACCAAAGTCGCCGTGCTCGCCGAAGCATGGTGGACCGAGATCAACACCGTTGAACGATCCCCCGGCACCCTGCGCCTGTACCGCGACCGGCTCGACCGGCAGATCATCCCCGCCCTGGGCAAACTCCGCCTCGCCGAACTCACCGTCGGCACCGTCGACCGCCACCTCCGAGCCGTCACCGACACCAACGGCATCGGCGTCGCCAAGGCCGTCCGGTCCGTCCTCAGTGGCATGTGCCGACTCGCCTGCACCCACGACGCCATCGACCGCAACCCCGTCCGCGACGCCAACCCCCTGCACACCACATCCACCCGCACCCCCCGGTCCCTCACCCCCGCCGAAGTCGCCGACCTGCGGGCGTTCCTCGCCGACGACCCCAAAGCCATCACCCGCGACCTGCCCGACCTCGTCGACATGATGCTCGCCACCGGACTGCGCATCGGCGAGACCGCCGCCCTCCAATGGACCGACATCGACCTCACGGCCGGCACCGCCCACGTCGGCGGCGGCATCGTCGTCCGCACCCCCGGCAAAGGACTCAGCATCCGCACCGGCGACTCGTCGAAACTCACCGCCCGCACTCTCGCACTGCCCACCTGGGCCACCCGAATGCTCACCCGACGACAAGCCGACGCCACCAACGATCTCGTGTTCCCCTCCCCCAAAGGCAACCTCCGCGACCCCTCCAACACCAGCGCCGACCTCAAAGAAGCCTTCACCGCCGCCGGCTACGCCTGGGCCACCAGCCACACCCTCCGCCGTACCGTCGCCACCCTCATCGACGCCGCCGGCTACTCCGCACGAACCGCCGCCGACCAACTCGGCCACGCCAAACCATCCATGACCGCCGACCGCTACATGAACCGCGACCCTTACGTGACCGCCGGCGCCGCGGCCTTGGAAAGTCTCGGAGGAGACTCCCTGCAATGAACCGCTCTGGCGGCCGGGGCGGCCCGCGCATGGGGTCGGCGCCCTGACTGCCTCGGAACGTGGTCGTGCGCAAGCCAGTCGGTGAGAAACGCCTCTCACGCGAGGAGGATGGTGCTCTGGCACGGCCGAAAGAAATTGGGATAGAAATGACAGCAACCCTGAAGATGACGCACACAGCAATCGGCGCCGAGGTCCGACGTGGCACGTACGACATCGTGGTTGACGGTCAGCGTGCCGGATCGGTCGACATGAACGACACGATCGAGATATCGGTCGAACCTGGACGTCACACCCTGCAAATCCGCAGTGGCCGAAATTCCAGCCGAACTCAGAGCTTTGAGGCCGTCGAAGGCCAGACCGTCGCTTTCCGATGCACCGGGAAGAGCTTTCTGCCGATCTTCCTCGCGTCCTTCGTCGTCCCGAGGCTGGCGCTGCAACTCCGCCGTGAAGCCGATGATCGGTCTCGGTGACGACATCGTCGCGCGCCGAGATGAGCCGGGAAACAAGCGCCGTCTCACCAATGCGACTCAGCGTGAGTATTGGCCGAAAAAGACGGTTGTCGAGTTGGACATACCGTGATCCAGGCACGTCCCGCGGTGAGTCCCGTTGCCTGCAATCCCCCACCGCCAAATCAGTCCTGCTCGACCATCCATTTGCGCGATCGACCTGATGCCCCAATGTGTCCCGGTCCGGTCTCGCTGTCGAGCTCGGCGAGGTTCGCAGGGTCGTTGAGTCGGGTCCGTCAGCCGCTGCACCGTCGGTGGCTTTTTGGCGACGGAGCGCGATCGTCCAGGCCGGTCGGCAGACGTCTGGCCGGCTCAGCGCCTGGGGTCGGGTCAGGGTTCGCAGTCAGGGTTCACGCGATGGGCGAGAAACAGGGTGGGGAGGGGGCTCTGGTGGGCGAGCGTGATTGGAACCCTTGAGCGGAGAGGCACAGCAGGCGATTGACGTGCTGCGAGTTCGCTGGGGAGTTCATCGCGGCCCCGGATGTTCAGTTTCTGGAACACATGCGCGAGATGTGTCTCCACCGTTCGCTGTGTGACGAACAGCCGCTCGGCGGTCTCCCGGTTCGTCCGGCCCTGTGCCGCCAGTCGGGCGACGCGGATTTCGCTGGCCGTCAGCGCGTCGATGCCGGTGAAAACGGGCCTGCGGGGTCGCCCGCCCGCGGCGACGAGCTCATCGCGGGCTCGGCCCGCGAGCGGGGCTGCCCCGGCGCGATGGGCGAGTTCGAGGCCCCGCCGGAGCGGTTCGCGGGCCTCCACGGCGCGGCCGTCCCGGCGGACAGCGGCACCTAACTCGACCAGTGCCCGGGCAAGGTCGAGCCGAGCAGGGGATTGCTCGAGGAGTTCGACCGCCGTGCACAGGAGCGGCAGGCGGTCTGCGCGCGGCGCGACGGCGCCGGCCACCCGGGTCGCCGTCCCGAGTACCCGCGGCAGCCCGGTCGCCCGCGCCAACTCGAGCTGATCGGCAGCGAGTCGTCGAGCCTCGTCCTTGTCGCCGATCTGCGCGAGGGCGAGCGCGGCGTCCTCACGCCATCGTGCGACCCCTGCGCTGAGGCACCGCAGGTGGTCCCAGCGGCGGCCGGCCTCGAGCAGGTCGGCGACGCCCTCATTCATCCTGCCCTGCGCGACGCGCAGACGACCGCGAGCCTCGACCAGGAAAGCCCAG
>JBBQJM010000337.1:0-5020 GCA_038325895.1 Mycobacteriales bacterium | reverse complement strand
GGGGCCGGGGTGGGTGGGGCCGTGGTGCGTGGGGCCGTGGTGGGTGGGGTCTGTCCCTGTCGTTGGACAGCTGGTCGTTGGACTGCTGGTCGTTGGACTGCTGGTTGCAGGAGGGCTGGTCGCTGGCCAGCTTGTCGTTGGACTGGGGCGAGCATGCGGGAGACGGCACGGTTGCCGATCAACCGTTGCAGCGCAGCCATTCCGGTCGCCGACGACGCGCGGGCCTGCAAGAGGCGCGGTTGTTCCTGGTCCCCGATCGGGCCGCGATCGGGCCTGCGGGCACCCTCGTGCAGACCCGGCTCGGCGTCGCGGCGCGCCTGATCTCCGTGGGCTGGCTGCACCCGTTCCGGTCTAGCGGACATCGCCGCCCGCCGCGGCGTCCGGTGGTTCGAACTCCCGGGCAGACTTGGCTGCACTTTTGGGCAATCGGCCGTCGGTGTGCCAGGGGCCCCGGATCAGCCGCTCATCGCGGTGCGGACGTGGGAGTGGCGCAGCTCGCGGCGGGAGTTGATCCCGAGTTTCCGGAACACCTTCCGCAGGTGGTAGTCGACGGTGTGGGGCTGAGCGTCAGCGTGGCGGCGATCTCGGCGTTCGTCGCACCATCCGCCGCCAGCACGGTTTCGCAGAGCGACTGGATGAACAGCAGGGCATCGAGAGGGTGCAGGGCGCCGGACCGGCGGGCGACCTCGATCGCACGGGCCAGGATGGCCGTCCTGGCCTCGTTGTCCCACAGCGCGGTGGTGAGCGCCACGCTCACCCAGGCAAACCGCAGCAGTTCGCCATCGGAAAGATCGTCGGCGCGCGACGCGTCGATGGCGGCCCGAATACCTGGCACGGCCGCCGGAAATGGCACAGTTGCCAGGGTGGCCATGGCCTGGAGGAGGACGTCGGCGAGTGAGGATCGGTCGGGCGAGGCGATCCGCCTGGCCCGCTCGGCCAGCTCCGTGACGGTTGTCCCGGTCATCATCCATTCCGCGGCGAGGGACCGTTCGAAGGCCATCACCAGTGCCTCGCGAGCAAGATCCGGCGCCTGCGCGCCAAAGGCGTGGGCCGCGGCTGCGCAGATCGCCGGAATAGTTGCCATCGAACCGATCTCGCCGGTGAAACCCTGCGTCGACGCTCTGATCATCAAGGCCCGGCCGCGGCCGATCTCGTCGATGCTGGACATGTCCAGCCCGTCCAGCAGGGCGAGCGTCTGCATCGCCCGGCCTGCGGTCATTGCCGCTTCGGCAGCGGCGAGAGTCCGCCCGGTACGGCGTGGGCCGTCCGGGGTCAGTTCGACCGCTCGTATCAGCAGGGAAGCCCTCGCCGAATATCCGCCGCGCTCGCGCGCCCGCTCGGCTGCCCGATCCAGAACGTCGGCGACGTCATCGTCGGGTCCGATACAGCCAGCGGCGAGATGCCAGGCCCGCCTGTCGGTGTCGGCGGCGCGTCGGGTGACCGTGGCCAGTGCCGCGTGCACCCGGCGACGTTGGCCCGCGGCCACACCGCCGTAGATCGCCGAGCACACCAACGGGTGACGAAAGACGATCCGCTCGTCGGCCCGGACGAGATTTCGGGCCTCGGCGAGATCACCTGCGTCCACGTCGATTCCGAGCACCGCCGAGCCTGCGGCAACGTAGGCCCGATCGCCGCTGGGTTCAGCGGCGGCCAGCAGCAGCCAGGTCTGCACATTCGCCGGCAGCGCCTGTTGCCGGCGGAGGTAGTGGGCCTGTAGATGGCTGCCGACGGCATCGGTTCGGGCAGCAGGGTCAGTCCGACGAGCTGGTGGGTGGACAGCTCCTGGGCGAGATCGACGATGGCGATTGGGTTGCCGTCCGTCGCGGTGACGATCTGATCCGAAATGCGCGCCTCCACCGTCCGGGTCACCACCCGTCGCAGGAGCGTCAGGGCGTCGCCGCGGGCCAGGCCTGCGACCTGCAGGCTCGGCAGCTGATCGAACGCGCTGATCGCAGCGTCGGAGCGCTGAGCCATGATCATCCCGACACCACCGCTGTCCACTCGCCGTGCGACGAAGGCGAGCACGTCGATCGACTCCTGGTCGAGCCATTGCAGGTCGTCGACCATGATCAGGATGGGGCCGGACCGGCCGACCGCGCCCAGCAGTGCGTGCATCCCGAGGCCGACCAGAAATCTGTCGGGGGGTCGGCCGAATTCGACGCCGAGCATGACCAGCAGCGCGTGGCGTTGCGGGGCGGGCAACTCGTCGGCGAAGTCCCGGTGGCGCAGTATCAGTCGCGCAGCGCCGGCAAAGGCCAGGGCCGCCTCGGCCTCCGCGCCGACGATTCTCTCGATCTCAGGTCCGGGTGAGCCTCTGCCAGGTCGTCCAGCAGCGCCGTCTTGCCGATACCCGGATCACCACGGATGACCAGCGCCCCGCCAGCACCGGCACGTACCGAGGCAACAAGGTCGCGCAATATCGCACGCTCACTCGTCCGGCCGACGAGAACGTCGGGAGGATCCTCGTTTCGTGGTGCCATCGCGTGGGGCCGCTCGCCGCGTCGGTCGTCGGGGATGCGTCACCGTAGTGCATTGATCGCTCGCGAGCGATAGTCGTTCGGCGCGGCCGTCGGGCGCATCGTGCCTGGTCCCCGACCCGCGGTGATCCGCCCGACCCCACGCGGTCAGTGGGCGACCCGACACGGTTTGGTGCGTGACCCGACGCGGTTGGTGCGTGACCCGACGCGGTTGGTGCGTGACCCGACGCGGTTGGTGCGTGACCCGACGCGGTCAGTGCGCGGAGCGCGCGTGGGGCGGGGCCGTGGTGCCGCCGCGATGGAACGAGCTGTGGAACTGCACCGGCTCCGGCGACTGGCCGTCCATCAGTTGCAGGATCGCCCGCCCGGCTGCCCGACCCTGCTCGGCTGCGTGCTGCACCATCGTCGTCAGGTCGTGCGGCACGATGCCGTCCAGCGCGATGCCGTCGAACCCGACGACGCTCAGGTCGCCGGGGACATCCAGGCCGAGCTCTTCGGCAGCCTTGATCACGCCCGCGGCGAGCAGATCGCTCTGCGCGAGGATCGCGGTCGGGCGGTGTTCGGGATCGGCGAGCAGGGCATGGGCGGCGAGCATTCCCTCCTGGACCAGGCTCCCGCCGGTCATCACGCCCCTGCCGTCCGGGTAGACGGCGCGCGTGCCGCGGAGCCGGTCCAGGGTCACCTGGACGGTGCCGGTCCGCTCCCGTTCGGCGGTGAGCTCGCCGGTCTCCGCCGACGGGTCCAGCGGCAGCGCGACAATCGCCACCTCGCGGTGGCCGAGGTCGTACAGGTGTCTGGCTTCGAACTCGGTGGCATCGACGTCGTCCAGGGAGATGGTCAGCACGCCGGACATCGGTGGCCCGCCGATCGCCACCGCCGGGATGTTGCGCCGCAGGCAGATGCCCAGCGAGCGGGAGATCCGCGGGCTGCAGCCGAGCAGGATCACCCCGTCCATCGACGCCGAGTCCATCGCCAGCGAACTCTCGCCGACGTCGGTGAGCAGCAGCAGTCCTCGCCCGCCCGGCGTAGTTTCCTGGGCGATGCCGTCGAGCATGGAGATCCGCAATGGGTCACGGAAGGCGTCCAGCACGCGCTCCTCCAGGACGACGCCGATGATGCCGGAGCGTCCCTGGCGGAGCGACCGGCCGCGCGGGTCCGGGCCGGCGTAGTGCAACTGCTCGGCGGCGGCGAGAACCTTCTCGCGGGTGGCGTCGGACACCGGTCCCGATCCGCTGAACGCCAGGGATGCCGTCGACACCGACACCCCGGCGAGCGCCGCGACCTGCGCGAGGGTCGGCCGTTTGACCCGCTGGTGCCCGGTGGTGTCGGTCATCGGGTGCGGGTTGCGCCAGATGTGTGATCAGTGCGGCTGCGGGGTACCGCAACCGGGCACAGGGGTTGACCGTCCGAGTCCATGCGGCCTATCGTAGTCGAAACGATTCGATCGAAACGATTCGACTGCCGCGGAAGTCCGTCCCGCAGCCCCGGCAGGGTCTGCTTGCCGGTCTGCCCCACTCGCTCCAACCACCGAGGAATCCCCGATCACCGTGGCCAAAGGCATCTCCGGCACCGACGCTCTCGCTCCCGAGCGGAACGTCGTCGCGCTCACCCGCAGCGAGATCGTGCGATGGCGCAATGCCGTCTTCCTGATCTTCGCGCTCTCCGGCATCGGTCTGGCCAGCTGGATCGCGCGGACCCCGGCGATCCGGGACTCGTTGGGCGCCAGCACGTTCGAGATGGGCCTGATCGTTTTCGGGGTGGCTGCGGGCGCCATTGTCGGGCTGACGTTGTCCAGCCATGTCATCGCAAAGTTCGGCTCCAAGGCGACGATCGCGGGCAGCGTCACCGCTGCCGGCATTGGCATCGTCATCGTCGGCCTGGGCGCGACGATGACGGTCACGCCGCTCGTCGTCGTCGGGTTGGCGCTGTTCGGGCTCGGCAACGGCATGTGCGACGTCGCCATGAACGTCGAAGGTGCGGCCAACGAGTGCGCGCTCGGGCGCACCGTGATGCCGCTGTTCCACGCCTCGTTCAGCTTGGGCACGATCGTCGGGGCCGGGATCGGCGCGGCCGCTGAGCAGTTCGGGGTGCCGATCGCGGTCCACCTCGCGGTGATCGGTGCCGTGATGATCGGCGCGGTGCTGGTGTCCGTGCGCTTCCTGCAGCCCGATCCGTTCGCGACTGGGGAGCAGTCGGGGGCAGGGTCGGATTCCGACCCGGCCGCCGACGAGACAACCGCCGAGGACGGCAAGGGTTGGAGGTCCCGACTGGCGATCTGGAAGGACCGCCGGACCCTGCTCATCGGGGTGATCGTGCTCGGGATGGCCTTCGCCGAGGGGTCGGCGAACGACTGGCTGGCGCTGGCGATGGTGGACGGGCACGGCGTCGACAACGCGACCGGTGCCCTGGTGTTCGGGATCTTCGTCACCGCCATGACCGTCGGCCGGGTGGGCGGGGTGTTCCTGCTGGACAAGTTCGGTCGGGTCCCGGTGCTGCGGGTGTCTGCCGTGCTGGCCGGGCTGGGTTTGCTGGTGGTCATCTTC
>JBBQJM010000336.1:0-5048 GCA_038325895.1 Mycobacteriales bacterium | reverse complement strand
CAGCAAGCGTTCGGCCTGTCTGAAGGCGTCTACCGCGGTGTTCAGCGATCCCTCGCGGACCCGGCGGCGGGCCTGGGCCAGCGACAGCCACGGATCGTGCTGCACGACGACCGCCGGCAGCAGGATGTCCGCGCCGGTCGCGGCGTCATCCGGCCCGCTGCCGGAGGCTTGGATGAGCCGGGCGACTGCGCCCCAGTCCTCGGCCCGCGCGTACGCCCTGACCGCGCTGCGCAGATCGCCGATCGACTCCAGCAGCTCGGCGCTCCTGGAATACCATCCGCGCGCGCCCGCCGCACCGTACTCCTGTACCAGCGCCCATTCCAGGTGTGTGCGCAGGACTTCGTGGTACCGGAAGGTGGTGCCGTCGTCCTCCGATGAGGTGAACAGCTGCTGTTGCTCCAACTCGTCGAGAATGCCTGCGCTGCCGGTTGTTTCCAGAAGCGCGTCGCACAGTGCGCCGGTCGGCGACCCGAGTGTGCAGGTGCGCAGCAGGAACTGGCGGCGATCCTCCGGCAACTCGGCCAGGACATTGCGGGCCAGGTAGGACCGAACGAGTTTGGACCGACCGCCCAGGTCGGCGATGGCGCGCTGCCGGTCGGCTGCGCTGCGGCCGGTGGTCGACAGATGGAACAACTGCAAACCGGCAGCCCACCCGCCGGTCCGTCGGGTCAACGCCGCCGCCGACTCCGGCGACAGCGGCTCGTGGAAGACGCTGATGAACAGTTCCTCCACCTCCCACGACCGGAACCGCAGATCGTCGCTTGAGATCTCATGCAACGCACCGGATACCCGAAGCCGGGGGATGTTCATCCCGGGCTGCCGTCGCGAGCCGACCAGCACCCTGAGGTGATGGGGCCGCAAGGTGACGAACTGCTCGAGCCCGATCTCGGCCGCGCTGCCGGCGATCTCGTGCAGGTCGTCGAGGATGATCATCGCACCCTGGCCCGACCAGTCCTCCAACGAGGCCAACACCGTGCTCATCGCGGTGTCGTCGATGTCGATGCCCAGGGCGTCCCGCAGGGCGCGGGCCAGGTGCGCGACCAGCGCCGATTCTTGTGCGTCGTCGGCAGTGACGCGATACCAGGCAACCGGCAAGGGGGAGGCCGCCGCGACTCGGGCGAGCAGGGTGGTCTTGCCGGAGCCCGGCGGCGCGACGACCAGGCCGAGCCTGCTGTTTCCGTCCAGCAGGGGATCCTCCAGCCGGGCACGTCCGAGCCCGGCCGCTTCGGGGCGCCGTAGTTTCTCCGTCAGGACGATGTGCTGGCTCACGGTTCCCGGGCCAGTTCGGGTGAGGGGTCGGCTGGTGCCTTTTCTGGTGCCGCTGCTCCCGCGATCGCCGCCATCCGTAGGGCTCTGGCGGTAACATCTCGGGGCCCGGCATGCAGTCCGGGCGGGGCCTGGCTGGTCATCGGCGGGGCCGTGGCCTCTCCGGACGGACGGCCGCAGGCAGCGCAGCGCGCAACCGGTTCACGAAAAGTGCGGCCACGGCAGGTCCGATCAGTGGGTTGCCGCCATCAGGCGAGAACGTCAGGCTACCGCCATGAGCGGCTGCTGATGCCGGTGATACCCGATTGCCGTAACGGCCACGGCGATCGGTTGCGGTAGTCCGGAGCTGCTGGCGTCGGAATCCTCAGCGTTCTTCGGCAGCCACCGGGGGGGGCGGGATGTCAGGGGGCCCACGGGCCGATGGCCGCGCTCCACAATCGGATTTCCCTTCCGGCGACCAGCCCGCGATGTGCGTAGGGATCGTCGTCCAGGATGGCCGCGAGGTCGACCGCAGAGTCGGCCCGGAACAGCAGCAGTGCCCCCGCTGGTTCGTCCCGATAGGCACCGCCGGCCAGCAGGATGCCCTTGTCGAGCAGGTCGCGCAGGAAGGCGCGGTGGACGGCCAGGTGCTCGGCGCGGGCATCTGAGTGCTCGTCATAGGTGTAGTGCACAGCGAAGGCGGGCATCTGCTACCTCGGTGGTGAGTAGGGAATTCGGCAGGGATTGCAGGAGGATTGCAGGCGGATGGGGTGGCGCATCGACATCGCGTTCGCCGCCGGACCGTCAGTCGAAGGCGATCAATTGAAGTACATGTCCCACGACGGATCGTTCTTCAGCTGGGCCTGCAGTCGTTCGACCGCGCCTGGTTGGCTGAGCACGGTGTGATAGCCGGGCTTGATCGTCGGCGCCAGGTGCACCGCCTCCAGGAACGCCGTCCGGTCCAGCCGGTTCTCGTTCATGAATGCGCTGAAGCCGGTCTCCTCCAGCACCCTGACGACGGTGTCGTGTGCGGGGTTGCGCTGCAGCCAGGTGGTGGCCAGCGTGGCCACACCCACCTGCAACCCGTGCAGACTCGGGCGCGCGGCGATGGAGTCGTAGGCGTGGGAGATGAGGTGTTCGCTGCCCGAAGCGGGTCGGGACGATCCGGCCACCTCCATGGCGACGCCGCTCATCACCAGGGCACCGCACACCAACTGCAGGAACTCCAGGTCGTCGGCGGACTTCACCGGGTGGTTGACCAGGTTCTCCACGCTTTGCATGGAGATCATCGCGGAGAAGTCGTTGATCGCCTCGCCGGTGGCGTGGTAGGCCAGCTTCCAATCGGCGATCGCGCTGTATTTCGAGATCAGGTCCCCGATCCCGGAATAGGTGAACCGGCGCGGCGAGCTCTTGATCATGTTGGTGTCGATGACCACGCCGAATGGGATGGTGGAGCTGCAGCTGACGCGTCTGCCATCGACGCGCAGACTCGCCCCCGGAGCGGCGAAGCCGTCGTTGGAGATCGCCGTTGGCACGGCGATCACCGGGCGTTTGGTGAGGAATCCGGCGTACTTGCCGAAGTCGACGGCCACCCCGCCGCCGACCGCGACGATGGCCTGCGCCTCGCGGGGAAGCCGGAAGGCGCTGGACACGATCTCGGCGACGTCATTGCCGTGCACGGTCTCCTCGGTGACGACCTGGATTTCCGAGGAGTCAAGGGAGATCTCCACCTTCTGCCCGACCAGGTCGGCGATGCCCTCCCCGTAGTACAGCGCGATCCGATGAAAGCCGTTCTTGCGCAGGTACTTTCCGAGTTTGTACAGGGCGTTCGGCTTGATCCGCAGCAGCGACGGGATCCTGATGTCCATGTCGATCACCCCTGTCCGGCGACGACGGCCGGATCGAAGTCGGCGACGCTGTCGTAGATGAAGGTAGGCCGGTAGGGGAAGCGCTCGACGGCCTCGCGGGTCGACACCCCGGACAGCACCAGGCAGGTGCGCATGCCGGCCTCGAGGCCGCCGACGACGTCGGTGTCCATCCGGTCGCCGATCATCACACAGTCCTCGGCGGGGATGCCCAGTTTCTTGCTGGCGTAGAACATCATCAGCGAATTCGGCTTGCCGACGATGTAGGGCTTCATCCCGGTGGCTGCTTCGATGGAGGCCAGCAGGGCGCCGGCCGCGGGTTCGGTGCCGCCCTCCACCGGATCGACCATGTCCGGGTTGGTGCCGATGAATTTCGCGCCGCGGTCGATGAGCTGCGCCGCCTTACGCAGCATGGGGAACGCGAAGGACGCCGTCTTGCCCACCACGACGTAGTCGGGGTCGCTGTCGGTGATCGAGTAACCGACCTGGTACAGCTCGGCGGATAGACCGCCGCCACCGATGACGTAGGCGCTGCCGTGCGGCTTCTGCGCGGCAAGGAACTCCGCAGTGGCCATGGCGGAGGTGATGAAGTTCGCCGCCGTCAGCCCGTGGATCCCGAGCCCCGCGAGCTTGCGCAGCAGATCCAGCGGGGTTTGCTCGGAGTTGTTGGTGAGGAACACGAACGGGGTGTCGCTGTCCCGCAGCCGATCGATGAACTCCTGCGCGCCAGGTATCGGCTCCCGGCCCCGGTAGATGACGCCGTCCATATCCGAGATGACGCCGAGCCGGCCCATCCGCACCTCCCCGGCGCTTGATCCGCGTATCGGCGGGCCCGGTGGCCCGCGGCCCTAGTATGTCGCGGCGGGCGGACCAGCGAACCGGCCATTGGACCCCTGAGTCGGACCTTTGACCGGGTTCAGCCCCCTCGGGGATTGACCACCTGGGTGAACAGGCCACCCTGAGCCGCCGCGGATCCGGCCCTGCCACCACCCAGGCCCCGCAACACGAACGCGGTCCCCACGGCGATGACGGCACCGGCGATCGGTCCGGCGACGTACACCCAGTAGCTGCCGAAGTCCGCGCCGATCAGGTCGGGGCCGAAGGTGCGCGCGGGGTTCATCGATGCTCCGGAGATCGGACTGGCCCAGAGCCCGGCCAGCGCGATGTAGCTGGCGACACCGAGTGCGCCGATCACGCCAACGTTCTGGGCACCAGAGGCGGTGCCCAGAATGACGCTGACCAGCCCGAAGGTGAGCACGGTCTCCATCAGGAACGCGCTGAAGTTCGAGTAGTTGGGCGCTGGGTAGTTGGAGCCGTAAACCGCCGACACGTTGATCACGGCCTGCAGGAACCAGGCCGCCGCCGCGGCACCGGCCAACTGCACCACGATGTAGCCGGGCACCCGCTGCCACGGGAAGTCCTGGCGCAGCGCGAAGGCGATGCTGACCGCCGGGTTCAGGTGGGCACCGGAGATTCTTCCCATGAACAGGATGACGCCCATCACCATCAGCCCGGGCGCGACCACCGAGGCCGTGCGGGAGATCGTGTCGGGGAAGGCCTGGCCCATCATCCCGCCGCCGGCGGCGACCAACACCAGAAGGAAGGTGCCGAGGAACTCGGAAAACAGCCGGCGCCATTCCTGGGAGGTGTCCTGGAAGTCCTCGGCCATGGCCTGGAAGCGGGCAATCGCAAAGCCCTCGTCCGATTCCGGCGGCGCGGAGGCGCCCGCCGTCGCCGGCCTCCTGGCCGAACCGGTGGCGGGGCGGCTGGTCCGCCCCTTCTGATTCGACTTGGCCATGAGTCCTCCCCGATGGGCACCGCGCGTGAGAACGCGGGTGGGTAGGGAGAGCATGCGCGCCCGGGGAACGCGCGGGCGTCACCCCAGTGGGGTGTATCCTTCGCCGGACTACCGAACCTATGCACGTGTGGTTACGCGTC
>JBBQJM010000335.1:0-5065 GCA_038325895.1 Mycobacteriales bacterium | reverse complement strand
TCGCCGCAAACCCCTTCTTGATGGCGTCTTGGTGTGAGCCGGAGAAGGCGGTGTAGACCAGGTCGCCACCGTAGGGGTGACGAGGATGCACGGGCAGCTGGTTGCAGTGCTCGACGGTCCGGCGGATCTCGTCGATGTCGGAGAAGTCGATCTGCGGGTCGATGCCCTGGCTGAACAGGTTCAGGCCCAGCGTGACCAGGCAGACGTTGCCGGTGCGCTCGCCGTTGCCGAACAGGCAGCCCTCGATGCGGTCGGCGCCGGCCAGGTAGCCGAGTTCGGCGGCGGCGACCGCAGTCCCCCGGTCGTTGTGCGGATGCAACGACAGCACGATGGCGTCCCGGCGTTCCAGGTGGCGGTGCATCCACTCGATGGAATCGGCGTAGACGTTGGGCGTGGCCATCTCCACCGTTGCCGGCAGGTTGACCACCATCGGGTTCTCCTGGGTCGGTTGCCACACCGCGGAGACGGAGTTGCAGACCTCGACCGCGAACTCGAGTTCGGTGGCGGTGTAGGACTCGGGCGAGTACTCGAATCGCCAATCGGTGTCCGGGTACTTCTCGGCCCACCGCGACACCTCCTCGGCGCCGTCCGTGGCGATGCGGGTGATGCCCTTGCGGTCCACCCCGAACACCACCCGGCGTTGCAGGGCCGAGGTGGAGTTGTACAGGTGGACCAGCGCGGCCGGCGCGCCCTCGACGGATTCGAAGGTGCGGGCGATCAGCTCGGGCCGGGCCTGGGTCAGCACCTGGATGCGGACGTCGGACGGGATCAGGTCCTGCTCGATGATCTCCCGGACGAAGTCGAAATCGGTCTGGCTGGCGGCCGGGAAGCCGACCTCGATCTCCTTGTAGCCCATGGCGACCAGCAGGTCGAACATCCGCCGCTTGCGGGCGGGCGTCATCGGGTCGATCAGTGCCTGGTTGCCGTCACGCAGGTCCACCGCACACCACTGCGGTGCCTTGGTGATGACGGCCGACGGCCAACTCCGGTCGGGCAGGTCAATCGGGGTGAACGGCGTGTAGCGGTTGATCGGCATAGAACTGCCGCGCTGCCGGTTGTAGACGGCCTGGCCGGGCGGCATCTCGCCGACCGGGGTGCGCACTCGGGAAGGGGTGGGGTTGCCCATGGTTTGGTGTCCTTGTGGGGTGGTGTCCAGCCGGCACGCTCGCACGCAGCTGGGCGAGGGGATGACCGGCAGCACGACAACCCGCGACGGAGGAGCCAGCCTCGGGGATCAGGCTCCGTCGCGGCGGCGAAGGGGCAGGCCGGTCGTCACCAAGACGCCGGGCGCTGCGGTGCGCACCACGGCTGGAACTCTACTACCGCCCATCGGGCCCGGCGCAACCGTCACCCGGCCGTGGCCGATGCCGCTCGGCCGGCCGAACCTGATGCCAGGCGAGCAGCAAGATCGCCGCACCGGGTATTCAGACCGCCTGGCGCCGGAGCGGCTGCGTGAGGCGTTGTTCACTGGCGGCCGTGCAGCCCCAGACAATGGAGACGATCCAGACCGCCGGCACCCACACCAGCACCCCGATACCCAGGGTGACGAGGAAAACGACCGCCGCACCGATGAACAAGGCGCCGGTCATGATCAAGGCGCCGTTGACCGTTGAATAAAACATTCCCAGCGGGCCGAAGAACAACGTCAGCAGGAATGCCACGCCGACCGATTTCGGTTCGCCAACGGGCGCCGCCGCAGTTGCCGCAGTGGTGGTGTCGTGGGCCTGGACGTGGGTGTAGCCGTGCACGGTGTAGTGGCTGTCGGCCGCCGGGGCTGCGGTTGGCGGGGATACCGGGACCTCGTGTCCCGGGGCGACATGGACCGTCCAGGCGGTGCCGTCCCACCACCTCGGTACTCCCGATCCGCTCGGATTGGCGTACCAGCCGGGCGCGACCGCTTGCGCCGCGGAATCGCTGGCTGGCCGATCCTGCAGGTCCTTGGAGGAATACGGATCGGTGGGGTCGCGCGGCGCGGTGGTCATTTTCTGCCCCCAATTGAGAGTGGCGAATATCGACCTGGTCCGACGCTACCGCGGGCGCGCGTCATCGGCAGCCGATGTCGCCATGAAAAGGCCACGGCAGACGCTGAAAGTGGCGAATCAGACACCGTCCCACCGGGAAATGACGGCAGCGTCAGGCGAGCCTGATGTGCGGTGGTCGGCGGTCTCCCCCACCGGCCATCATGTTCCAGCGCAAATCGCCAACCAACATCCAGCCCCTGGCCACGACATAAACGGGATCGTCGGATTGCGCCAGGCGCAGTACGTCATTCAGGTCGTCGAACTGCGCGATGGCTCCGTCCTTCATGAGAGTGAACATTTCGAACCCCTTCCCCGGCTCGCCGACCCCCGGCGACCCGAGCCCCTTCACGAAGGATTGCCGTGACTGCGAAAGGGCGGCAGGGGACGGCGTCCCCGATCACCGCGCGAAAGTCCCGCCACATCGGGAACGAGTGACGGCAATCGGCCGCCGAATTGCCCGCGCAGCGGCGCGGAAAGTCCCCCGCAGGAGCCTGGTCGGTGCGGCCGGAGGCGTGAAGTGGTCGGTCGGCGTGACGCTCGGTCGATCTTGGTCGTAGCCTGACCCGAATGTCCGGCGGACCGATCGGGGTCTGCGGCGCAGGGAGGCGAACCGTGCTGAGAGTGTTCCTGGTCGACGACCACGAGGTGGTGCGGCGAGGGGTGGCCGACCTGCTGGACGAGCAGGACGATCTGGAGGTCGTCGGCCAGGCGTCCACGGTCGCCGAGGCGCTCACGCGGGTGCCCGCGATGCGGCCGGATGTCGCGGTGCTGGACATGCGTCTTCCGGACGGCAACGGGGTCGAGCTGTGCCGTGAACTACGGTCGATGATGCCCGAGCTGAACTGCCTGATGCTGACCTCCTACACCGACGAGGAGGCGATGATGGATGCCATCCTGGCCGGCGCGGGTGGCTACGTCATCAAGGACATCAGGGGTCTGGATCTGGTGTCCGCCGTACGGACGGTCGCGTTGGGGCGCTCGCTGCTGGACAACCGGGCCGCGGCCGCGCTGATGGGCCGGATCCGGGCGGGCGAGGCCAAGCCGGGTCCGCTGTCCGATCTCACCGAGCAGGAGCGGGTGGTGCTCGACCTGATCGGCGAGGGCCTGACCAACCGGCAGATCGGCGAGCGGATGTTCCTGGCCGAGAAGACGGTGAAGAATTACGTGTCGAACGTGCTGGCCAAACTCGGCATGGCCCGCCGCACCCAGATCGCCGTGCTGGCCACCAAGCTGCACGAGAAGGACCATCACCGCCCCGAGCACTAGCCCGCGCGATCTGACCGAGCGTCGCTCTACGGACAACCTGCGGATGTCTGCCCGGATGTTTGTGCGGATGTTTGTGCCGATGTCGTCGGGCACACGTTGGCTGGCCTGACTTTCTAGCGGGTGCCCGAGCGATGCATCGCGCCGCGCGGGACGGCCGGCGAAGCCGGTCGCGGAGCGGACGACGGGGCGGGGCTTTCCAGGCGCAGGACCGCCTGGGGCCACACTCCGCCGCCGATCAGCGTGCGCACCAATCTTCGCGTCCGTGTCTCGCGGACCGCATCTGACAACAACGAGGTCGTCAGACCCGCTGCATCGGCGGTGAGCAGCACCCGCTGCATCCCCTGACCGGACTGCAGCCAGGCCAGCGGTGAGTCGTGGAACGAGCCGATCACCGCGACCATCACGTTCGACTGCTCAGCCGCCGGCCGGCCGTGCGCGCCCCCGACGTCGTCCGACGTCCCGCCCCCGTGCGCACCACCGTCGAGATGGCCCAGCTGGACGTCCTCGATTTGATCGGGGGCCAGGATGGCCAGCCAGGTCTGCTCGACCCTGGCGGCCTGGCGGAGACGGTTGATCATCGGCACCGGGATGCCCTCGGCCGGCGCGTGCGACGTTCGTCGCTGAGCGATCGCCTCGGCCAGCGCGAGGTCGGCGGGAGCCGCTGCGAAGCCGGCTTGCGGATGTACCACGGCGAGCAGGTCGGGCTGGTTCTCGTCGGGCATCAACCGAACGGCGGGATGGGCACCGAGCACCTTGATGCTGGCCCGAACGTTGAGCAGCGCCGCTCCGCAGGACAGCAGCAGTTCGCGGCCGTCGGGGCCGGACCTGTCTGCGGAACTCCTGGCGGCACTGTCGGCGGAACGGTCTCCGCGGCTGTGCGCAGGACCGCTCGCTGAACCCTTGCTGGAGGTCTCGGGATTCGGCAGATCGGCGCGCAACTCGAGCGCGGTCGGCGTGCAGACCAGCCGCCATGGGCGCTCGTTCCGAACCGGCGGGGCGGCCGCACACGCCCGCATGACCGTCAGCACCTGATCCTGCGTCAGGTGACCAACGGGCATGACATCGCTGTTCATGCCGCTTCCCTCTGGGGGATCCCGGAGCTGCTTGACGGGTCCCCACGTGTGAGTGGTGTGAAGGGTGGCGCGCTGGTGTCGGTTTCGGCACCGCGTTGGATTCCTGTTGTTGTGCCTGCGATCACTGTGCGGGAGGGGCAAATGGGCAGAACAGGGGCGAAGGTCCCGGGTCCCCCGGCCAAGGTCGGACGTCGCGACCGGACGTCGGCGCAGAGTCAACGGAGCGTTGATCGGCATTCAGCGCGGAGTGAAATCGGCCTCTTCGCTGGACGTGACGACCGGAACAGGTAACTCTGAACCTGTGACCAACATCGGCCGGACCGATGCCGGGCGTTCCTTCGCGTGGCGAGCGGAGCGGCAGAGCGTCGGCGAGACGCTGTCGCAGACCCGACTGCGCGAACTGCTGACCGAGGTTCAGGAGCGCATCGAGGACATCGTGGGCAGCACCCGCGACCGGATGGACGCACTGCTCGACGCGGTCATGGCGGTGTCTTCCGGGCTGGATCTGGACGCGACGCTGCGGCAGATCGTGCAGGCGGCGATCGATCTGGTCGACGCCAGGTACGGCGCACTCGGCGTCCTCGGCGAGGGCGGGATGCTCAGCCAGTTCGTCCACGTCGGGATCGACGACGAGACCAGGGAGCGGATCGGTCCGCTGCCCACCGGTCACGGCGTGCTCGGCGTGGTCATCGAGGACAACAAGCC
>JBBQJM010000334.1:0-5086 GCA_038325895.1 Mycobacteriales bacterium | reverse complement strand
GGCAAGATCGGCCGGCCCGCCGTGCACTACCTGCACCAGTCGCTGCCGCGCGAAGAGCTGGCCGCGTTCTACGTGGCCGCCGACGTCATGACGGTCACACCGTTCCGCGACGGGATGAACCTGGTTGCCAAGGAGTACGTGGCGTGCCGGGTGGACGGCGGTGGGGTGCTGCTGCTGAGCGAGTTCACCGGCGCGGCAAAGGAACTCCGCGCCGGGCTGCTGGTCAACCCGTACGACACCGACGGGGTCAAGGAGGGCCTGCGCAAGGCCTTGACGATGTCGGCGGTGGAGGCGCGCCGGCGGATGCGCTCGCTGCGTCGGCAGGTGCTCACGCATGACGTCGACCGGTGGGCGGCGGCCTTCCTGTCCTCACTGGAGCGCACCCGCGACCATCTCGCGGACGCGATGTCCCGGTTGCCCGACGACGTCCTCGCGTCCATCTCCCAGATCAGCGAGACCGAGCGGCTGTTGGTGGCGACCGACTTCGACGGCACGCTGGCCCCGATCGTGGACGATCCGGCGACCGCCCGGCCGCTGGCGGAGTCGATGGAGGCGCTGGAGACCCTGACCGCGATCCCGGGCACCGTGGTGGCGGTGGTGTCCGGCCGGGCGCTGGCCGATCTGAAGGACCTGCTGAACGGGAATCAGCGGATCCACCTGGTCGGCAGCCACGGCGCGGAGACGTCGGCCGAGGACCGGGACAGTTCGGCGAGCCTGTCGGCCGACGACCGAAAGCGGTTGGCCCGGTTGAAGTTGGAGC
Organism: Mycobacteriales bacterium; assembly: GCA_038325895.1. Taxonomy (GTDB): domain Bacteria; phylum Actinomycetota; class Actinomycetes; order Mycobacteriales; family Nakamurellaceae; genus Nakamurella. The sequence goes on along the minus strand of JBBQJM010000334.1, from coordinate 4,326 downwards.
TGCAGCAGATCACCGCCGAGTACCGCGGGGTGAACCTGGAGCTCAAGCCGACGGGGATCGCCGTGCACCTGCGCGGCGTCGACGACCGGGTGGCCGCGGCGGTCACCGAACAGATCGAGGAGAACCCGGCGACCTGGCCCGGCGTGCACCTGTTGCGCGGCAAGAAGGTGCTGGAGCTGACCGTCGTCACCACCAACAAGGGCCGCGCGCTGAAGGCGCTGATGCGCCAGCACCACATCACCGCGACCGTGTTCATCGGTGACGACATCACCGACGAGAACGCATTCGGCGTGCTGTCCGGACCCGATGTCGGGGTGAAGGTCGGGCGTGGGCAGACGGCCGCCGACGTCCGGATCTCCGAGGTCGCCAGGGTTGCCGATCTGCTGCACGTGCTCGCCGCAAACCGGCGGCGCGGGCAGAAGCGGCGGTCCCAGCATGCGGCCGGCACCTCGGGCCCGGTGGCCAAGGAGCAGACCGCCACTAAATAAGGGCGATCGGGGCGATCGGGGGAATCAGGGGAATCAGGGGCCTGATCCTCGAGGCGCCTATTCTCAGCGGGCCTGATCCTGGACTCGCTTCGTGGGGCCTCAGATCTTCGGGTGCGCCGTGGTTGTGCCCGCCAGGAACGTGGTGTCGAGCATCACCCGGCGCCCCGCGGTCCGCCGTGCGGGACTCAGCAGCAACCGCCCGGCCTGCCGACCCTTTTCCACCACCGGCTGCACCACCGTGGTCAGCTGCGCATCGATCGCGGATCGGATGCCGTCGAATCCCGTCACCGAGACGTCATCCGGGACGCGCTGACGGCGCCGGGTCAGTTCGGTGATCGCGCCGAGGGCGAAAACATCCGTGGTGGCCACCAGCGCGGTGATGCCCGGATCCAGGGCCAGCACCTCGGCCGCGGCCGACGCACCGGCATCCACCGAATGTTCGAAGCGCTCGACGACCGGTACCCGGTCCCACGCCACCCCGGCGGCGGTGAACGCCTCGCACAAACCCCTGAGCCGGTTGCGTTGAACGTGATAGTGCGCAGCGACCTGCCGGTCGAGGGAGACCGGACCGTCCATGTTGACCCGGCCCAGCCGCATGCAGATCACGCCGATCCGCCGATGCCCGAGCCCGAGCAGATGGTCGGCCACTCCGCGAATCGCGGCCGCGTCGTCGATGCCCACCAGGTCGGCGCCGGTGATGCTGGGTTGATCGCAGATCACCGCGGGAACCGGCCTGGCCAGCGCGGCGGCGAGATGCGGATCGTCGTCTGGCATGGAATAGACGACGAACCCGTCGACCGCGGCGCTGGACACCGCCAGCACATCCTCGGAGTCCGGGCGCGCCGGCACCAGCAACAGCCCCACTCTGGCCAGGTCGCACTCCATGGTGAGCCCCTCGAGGAACGCGACGGCGCCCGGGTCGCGGAACGCGTAGGACACCTGCTCGGTGAGCAGCAGCCCGATCGCGCCGGCCTTTCGGGTCCGCAACGAACGGGCGACCGGGTCGGGGCCCGGGTAGCCCATCCGCCTCGCTGCCTCCATCACCCGTGACCGCAATTGCGGCGACAGCTGGTCTGGACGGTTGTACGCGTTGGACACCGTGGTCCGGGAGATGCCCAACTCGGCTGCGAGAGACGCCAGCGTTGCCGGCGGCCGCGTCCGTGGTGGGCGATCCATCATCCCTGAACGGTATCCGGTGGGCGTCGGAGGGAATGCATTTAGGAGCGTGTTCGACGACCGCGCGCTATTTGGTCAGCCAACCCCGTCACCGAGCGCGAGCACCCGACCCTTGGCCCACCGCGATCCCGCTCGTCCGCACGGTCATCGCCAATCACGCTGGGAAAACGTTTTCCCGAGCCCTTCCCCTCGCCACCGGGAGCCGATACGCTGCTGCGGACCACACCACCACATCGACCCCGGCATCCTCGGGGGCGAGGAGAAGGACGTGACACATGGCTGACGTCAAGTACGACGACGCCTCCCGCATCTACCCCGGCAGCCCGCCGGTTCGCGCAGTCGACTCGCTCAACCTCGATATCCCCGACGGCGAATTCCTTGTCCTGGTCGGCCCGTCCGGCTCCGGGAAGTCCACCGCGCTGCGCATGCTGGCCGGCCTGGAGGACATCAACGAAGGCCGCATCATCATCGGCGGCCGCGACGTCACCAACGTCCCGCCGAAGAACCGCGACATCGCGATGGTGTTCCAGTCCTACGCCCTGTACCCGCACATGACGGTGGCCGAGAACATGGGCTTCGCGCTCAAGCTGCGCGGCGTCAACAAAACCGAGATCGCCACCAAGGTCCGGGAGGCCGCCGGCCTGCTCGACCTGGAGAAGTACCTCGACCGCAAGCCCAAGGCACTCTCCGGCGGCCAGCGGCAGCGCGTCGCCATGGGCCGGGCCATCGTCCGCGAGCCCTCCGTCTTCCTGATGGACGAGCCGCTGTCGAACCTGGACGCCAAGCTCCGGGTGGAGACCCGCGCGAACATCGCCGAACTGCAGTCGCGGCTGGGCACCACCACCGTCTACGTCACCCACGACCAGGTCGAGGCCATGACGATGGGCCACCGCGTCGCCGTGCTCAAGGACGGCATCCTGCAGCAGTGCGACACCCCGCGGACCCTGTACGACAAGCCGAACAACGTCTTCGTGGCCGGCTTCATGGGCTCGCCCGCGATGAACCTGCTGACCGTCCCGCTGACCAGCGAGGGTGCGACGCTCGGCCAGGCCACCGTGCCGCTGCCCCGCGAGCTGCTGTCCGAGGCCTCGTCGCTCGGTCTGAAGGAGGTCACCTTCGGTGTCCGGCCGGAGAACTTGACGCTGGGTACCGCGGGCCTGCCGGTGACGATCGACCTGGTCGAAGAACTGGGCGCCGACTCGTTCGTGCACGGACACACCCCCGACGGGGGCCGGATCGTCATCCGCACCGACGCGCGGATCCACCCGCAGAGCGGGTCGACGGTTCAGGTCACGGTCACCGACGCCGACCACCTGCACCTGTTCAACCCGAGCGACGGCCAGCGCCTGCGCGCGTCGGCCGCGGTGCCCGCGGACTCCTCGCCGATCGTCTCGCACGCCCTGCCCGAGGGCGTTCCCACCGAGAGCTGACCTGCTCCGAAAAGCGACCCGCCGTGGGTAGGGCTTGCGCGTCAGTCAGGCCACCGACGGCTGGCGGCTGCCCGCGTCCGCCGATGCCTGCGACAGCTCGGTGCGGCGGGCCCACCCCCTGCGCAGCCTGCGATTGCCGGTGATCCGGCAGACCACGTAGATCAGGAAGGAGATCGTGGTGACGTAGGGGCTGATCGGCAGGCTGCCACCCAGCGCCAGCAGGATCCCGCCGACCACCGACGTCACCCCGAAGGTCACCGACAGCACCGGCACCCACAGCGCGGACGCGGTCACCCGCATGGCCGCCGCGGCCGGGGTGACCAGCAGGGCCAACACCAGCAGCGCGCCCACCACCTGTACCGCCATCGCCACCGTCAGACCGAGCACGATCATGAACACCGGCGACAGCGCGTGCACCGGAACGCCGCGGGCGGCGGCGATCTCGGGGTCCACGGTGGCGAACATCAACGGCCGCCACAGAATCGCGAGCACGGCGATGACGATGGCCGACACCCCCAGCATCCAGAACAGCTGCGGGTCGTCCACGGCCACGATCTGACCCGTCAGCAGACCGAACTTGTTTGCCGCGCGGCCGGGGTACAGCGCCAGGAACAACACGCCGAGCCCGAGGCCGAACGGCATCAGCACGCCGATGAAGGACGAGCGTTCCCGCGCCCGCACGCCGAGGAACCCGATCAGCAGCGCCGCCGACAGCGACCCCAGAATCGAGCCGATGACGACGTTGAACCCGACCAACAGCGCGAAAGCCGCTCCGGCAAAGGACAACTCGCTGATGCCGTGCACGGCAAAGGTCAGATCGCGCATCACCACGAAGACGCCGATCAGCCCGCCGATCAGGCCGAGCAGGGCGCCGGCCAGGATCGAGTTGTGCAGCAGGCCGAGAAGCTCTGCGTAGTTCTGGAAGCTGAACAGCTTGTCCCAGACGCTCATCGGCGGGACCTCCTGGTCGGGCCGAGCGGCGGGTCGGTCGCACCGTGATCGTCGTGGGACAGGTGGAATCCGGCGGTCGGATCGGTGGAAGCGACCACGATGACCCGGCCCTGGGTGCGGATGACGTCGACCGGCGCGCCGTAGAGCTCGGTCAGTCCCTCCGAGGTCAGGACTTCCTCGGGTGGCCCGAGCCGGAAGCGCCCGGCGGCCAGGTAGAGCACCTGGTCGACGTAATCCAGCACCGCGTTGATGTCGTGGGTGACGAACAGGACAGCGGTGTC
>JBBQJM010000333.1:0-5151 GCA_038325895.1 Mycobacteriales bacterium | reverse complement strand
ATCTCGAGCAGACTGCCGGCGCGACCGGACGTCTCGGCGGCGTCGGCCAGCCGGTCCAAGAGACCCGCCGCCTGGTCGAGCGGGCCGGTGTCGTGGTCCACCCGGTACTGCGCGATCAGCAGCCGCACGAAGGTGAGGTGGTCGAACTCGTTCAGATAGTCGGCATCGTCCGTCGCGGACACGCCTTGTTCCTGGGCCCAGTCTGCGGCCTGCGAAAGGTCGCCCCGGCCGATCCAGACCCGGGCCTTGACCGCCGGAATCGGACGAACTCCCGGGAAGAGCCCAGGCAGGTAGAGCTGCTTTGCCCGGTCCAGCAGCGTGATGGCCTCCTGGGGGTCGCCCTCGGCGTCGGCGACTCGACCCATGGCCAGGAACCACCGGTATCTGCCTTCGCTCACCGACGCCGGCTCACCGAGCGCCGCGGCGCTCTGCAGTTCTGCTGTGGCGCTCTCGAGGTGTCCGCTCTCGAGGTCGATCTCGCTGACCCCCACGTGTAGTTCGGCGGTGGCGCGCGCGACGCCACCGCCGTGTGCCTCGGCCAACCGCAGCGCATCCTGGTAGAGCCGGCGTGCCCTGCTGGGTCGACCCGCCGCGAGCCACATGTCGGCCAGCGGGACCGTGCTGCTCAGCTCGTCGAGGAGGTTGCCGGCCGCGTGCAGGCTCGCCGCCGCCTGTGTGAACGTCTCCAGCGCACCGGACACGTCGCCCGTCACCCACGCGGCGAGCCCCAAAAACCCGATCGCGCCGCCCCGCGCGAGATGGTCGTCGGGTCGGGCGAAATCGAGGGCGCGCCGGGCATGTTCCGCCGTGCCTGCCACATCGCCTCGTGCCTGCGCGAGCGAGGCCCGGTAGATGGCGATGGTCGCCGGCAGCGTCTGGAGCTCCTTGGTGTCAGCCCACGGGGGAGTCTCCTCGTCGGGTACGGCAGCCAACGCGCCTTCCGCGTCGTCGAGTCGGGCCTCGAATGCCGCGAGGTCGCCGGAGACCATCTGCATGTATCCGTAGAAGACGCTGAGCACCGGGCTGCGACGGATCGCGGCGTCGGGCAGTTCCCGCAGCCAACCGAGCAGCATCGCTTCCTGCCGGTCGCGGCGGATCGCCGTCGCGGCCAGCTCCATCAGGTGGGCCGCGTGGTCGAAGTCCTTGGCGGCCAAGGCGTGCCGTACCGCCTCCTCGGCCAGGTCGTGGCGCTCGTACCACCGGCTCGCGCGCTGGTGCAGCTCCGGAACCTGATCGGGCTGCTCGCTGAGCAGATGCGCTCGCAGCACGTCGGCGAATAGGTGGTGGTAGCGGTGCCACTCCCGGCGATCGTCCAAGGGGACGAGGACCAGGTTGGCGCGCTCCAGAGTAACGAGCATCCCCCTGCCGTCATCGCGGCCCGTGACGGCATCACAGAGCGGTCCGGTCAGCCGGTCGAGAACCGCTGTGTGCAAAAGGAAACCGCGGACCGGGTCGGCTTGATGCGCCAGCACCTCCTCGACGAGGTAGTCGACGATGTACCGGTCGTTCCCGGCGAACCGTGCGATGAACCCCCCGACGTCGTCGCGGCCCTGGATCGAGAGCGCAGCGAGCTGAAGCGCGGCAATCCACCCCTCCGTTCGCTCTTCCAGGGCTGCGACATGCTCCGCGGTGAGGTTCAGTCCCGCCGCCTCGTTGAGGTACGCGGCGGCCTCCTCGGAGGTGAAACGCAGGTCCGCAGCGCGGATCTCGACCAGCTCGCCGCGCACCCGCCAACGAGGCAACGGCAGGTCGGGGTCGGCACGGGTGCTGACCACCACATGCACGTGGGGCGGGAGATGCTCGAGCAGGAAGGTCATCCCGTCGCGGACATCGTGACTGTCGACCAGGTGGTAGTCGTCGAGCACCAGCCACACATCTTGTGGCGCCGCGGCGAGCTCGTTCAACACAGTGGTGAGCACGAGGTTGGTCGGCAACGGGGAGGTCGCGATGAGCTCCAGGGCACTCGAGCCGACCGCGGGTACCGCCGTTTGGAGCGCCGTCACGACGTACGTCCAGAACGACGCCGGCTCGTTGTCCGCCCGGTCGAGCGAGAGCCATGCCACGCAACGGTTGTCGCCGGGTGTCTCGGCCAACCACTCGGCCAGGAGCGACGTCTTGCCGAACCCGGCGGGCGCGGACAGCAGCGTCAATCTCGACTCAGCTCCGCGACGCAGACGCTCACGCAGCCTCGGGCGTGTCACGAGACCGCGTGGCGGGGTCGGGACCTACAGCTTCGTTGCAATCGTCGGACGCGCCATGGGATCCATTCCGGGGTGCACAACCGTGTCCGAGGTGTCTGCCGCACCCAACGCTAATGCACCGCGTCATTCAGGGTCAGGGCATGTCAGCACGGTTGAGGACGGACCCCATGACGGGCGCGATGGCGCTCGCCTGGGTGTTCGGTGAAGATGCGGACGCGGGATCAGCTCGCGACCGGGGCTGTGTCCGGGACGTCGGACAACCGTGGGGTGGGCGTGCCGAGCGCGTCCCCGTTGAACCGCCCGACCGCCAGGTCGTTTGCGGTGCGCAGCATCGGCTTGCCGACCAGATCGCGCTCGATGCCGCGGACGGTGGTGCACACATGCAGGGTGGCCGTCGTTCCGGCGGGCAGGGTGACCAGCGCCCGGTCGACCGTTGCCGTCGGGTCGATGCGGTCGACCAGTAGGGTGAGGTCCTTGATCAACGAGCGGGCCCGCACGGTGACCAGGTAGCCGTCGCCGGCCGGCTCGGCGGCGACGTCGTGGGCATCAGGATCCAACCGCAGATCGATGTCCTCGACCCAGCAGTGCACCTCCCGAACAGTGGCACCAGGGACCCGGGAATCGGTCGCTTCGGCAACCAGCACCTCATTCGCCGGTTCGTCAGGCAGCCGCAGCTCGGCCGACAGTTCCAACAGCACCACAGACCGGGGTGCGGCGTCCAGGACGATCTGCTCGTCGGCAAGCAGTGTGCCGTCCAGTGTCTCGCGTCGTAGACGCACCGTCACCGTCCAGCGGTCATCCGCGTCGTTGACGGCTGCCAGGACGTCCCTTGGGTGACCCGTCGCCGGGTCCGGACGGGTCTGCACGGTCAGGACGCGATCGGCGAAGCTCGCCTGCATCGCCCACCACAGCGGTTTGGGGATCTCGTCCCCGTCGACGGCCGCCCAGGACGTCACCGGCCAGCAATCGTTGAGCTGCCAGACGATGGCGCCGGCGGTCCGCGGCCACCACGACCGGTAGTGGGTCAGCGCGTGCGCAACCGCCCTTGCCTGGTTGAGCTGGGTCGCCCAGTGCCAGTCGGCGAAATCGCTGGGCACGCCCAGGTGCGGCGCCATTCCACGGTCGAGCTTGCCGTTGCCGTCCTCGGCCTTCTGGTGCAGCAGCCAGACCGCGTCGTCCTTGCCCGGCACGGATCCATCGGTGTTCCGGATCGCACGGGTCACGGTGTGCCACGCGGCGGGTGCCTGGAAGCCGAACTCGGAGCAGAACCGGGGGATCTCGTCGCGGTAGGCGGTGTAGTCGACGCGGTTCCAGACCTCCCACTGGTGATGGGTGCCGTGGTCGGGGTCGTTCGGGTGGATGTCCTCCAGCGCGGCCCTGGGGGAGTACGGACTTCCGGTGGAGTAGGGCCTGGTGGGATCCAGCTCCGCGATCACCTGCGGGAACAGCTCCGTGTAGTACCGGTATCCCCAGCTGCGGCCGGCCAGCGGTTCCTGCCAGCCCCAATCGATGTAGCCCCAGAGGTTTTCGTTCGCGCCGTTCCACAGCACCAGGCTGGGGTGCGCGGTCAGCCGGGCGACGTGTTCGCGGGCTTCGGCCTCGAACTCGGCGCGGTGCGGCTCTTCCTCCGGATAGGCGGCGCAGGCGAGCAGGAAGTCCTGCCAGACCATGATTCCCGCCTCGTCACACAGCTCGTAGAAATCGTCGGACTCGTAGATGCCGCCGCCCCAGACACGCAGCAGGTTGAGGTTGGCGCCGAGCGCCTGGTCGATCCGTCGCGCCAGTTTCGTCCGGGTGATCCGGGTGAGCAGGTGGTCGTCCGGGATCCAGTTCGCGCCCTTGACGAAGACCGGGGTGTTGTTCACCCGGATGACGAACGCCGTGCCGTTCTCGTCGGCGCTGGTGTCCAACTCCACTGTGCGCACGCCGATCCGGCGGTGCCACTGGCCGAGCTCGACGGCATCGGCATCGGCATCGGCATCGGCATCGGCACCGGCATCGGCATCGGCACCGGCATCGGCATCGGCACCGTCGTCGGCGGCGGCCCGCAGGTCGACGTCCAGGTCATGGAGCGGCTGCTCGCCGTACCCGACGGGCCACCACAGCGCAGGCTCCGGGACCACGAGATCCACTACCGCGGAATAGATCCCAGGCTCGATGGTGGTGCTCGCCACGAAGATCTGCGAACCATTCGGTCCGGCTGCGCCGGAGAGTCGGGCTCGAACGATGACCGGCGACTCTTCGTGCTCGAGCCCGGACCGCTCTACGTCCACGTGCACGCTCACCCGCGCCGCGCCCGCGTCGTCGATGCTGACCAGCGGGCGCACCGAGGCCAGCCTGGCGATCCGCCACCGCTCGAACCGCACCGGCCGCCAGATGCCGGCCGTCTGCAGGTCGGGGCCCCAGTCCCAGCCGAAGCTGCAGGCCATCTTCCGCACCATGTTGAGCGGATGGTGATAGGCGGCCGGGCGCGCGCCGATCCGCGCTGCCTCCGACTCGGCGTACTCCAGCGCGGACCGGAGGTGCACGGCGAGCGTGGTGTCCGCCCCGTCGAGAGTCGCCAGCCGGTCGCGGATGTCGAAGCGAAAGGTGCGATGCTGGGTGAAGGTCAGGCCCACGACCGCGTCGGCCAGCGTGATGGTCGCCACCGTGTCCAGACCTTCAAAGACCAGGTCGGCTCGCTCGTCGGCGGCCACCCGCGGCAGAGCCAGATCGCGCTGGTATCGCCAGTCGGCCCGATGCATCCAGGCCAGGTCGGCCTCGTTGAGGCCGAGATAGGGGTCGTCGACCAGGCCCGCCGTCAGCAGGTCCGTGTGGACGGAACCCGGTACCTGGGCCGGAACCTGCCGTCCGGCAAGATCTCCCGGCACCGGCCCGCCCGCAGCGTGCAGGGTCCAGCCGTCGTGCAGGTCCGTGCTGATCATGCAACAACTCCTGGGAATCGAGGTAG
>JBBQJM010000332.1:0-5226 GCA_038325895.1 Mycobacteriales bacterium | reverse complement strand
CCTTCGTGATGAGCATGTGGCGTTGAGAACCTTCATGATCATCACCAGGGCCATGCCCACCCAGCAAACCGCCATCACCGGCGTGTCGCGCCGCATCACCGCAGGTCAGGAAATCAAGGCCGGACTTTGCCGGGACCCTGTGCGGTCGGCTGGCCAGGCTGACCCGACGAACACCCCGACAGCAGCGTGGCCAACGCGATCAGGAGGATCAGCGGACGACGGATCCACGGACGGATCGCGCTGTCATGCGCCAGGAGCGCGTGGCGACCTGCACAGACGACCGAGTTGACACAACCATGACGAGTTGCCCCCCAATTTGCAGACTCAACGGTGCGCTACGTCAGGCGAATGCCCTCGATTGCCCCCTCATAGAGTTGATACCACACCCATACGGGTATTCGATAGCGGAGCGTGAGAGTTCGGAGGTTTCGTTCGATGCCTCGAGGTCAAGGTCACACATCCAGGATCAAGGGTCAATCAAAGGTCAAGGGTAACGAAGCCCACACCTTCCGGCCGTGCGCTCGGCTCACGCTGACCAGAGTCGGGTCGGAGATGCTGTAGACGTTGCCGTTCGGTGAGGACCGCCGGCAAAATCTCCGTCCTCTTCGCCGAGTCCGCGGCCTCGCGCCAGATCAACTACCGGCTGCGGGGTGGGTTTCCGCTCGATGTCGTAGAAACTGCGGGCGGTCACGTCGGCGACCTGCTAGAGAAAGTCCCATCGGGAGTGCGGCCACCACCGTCAGCGCGGTAGTCGCTGAGTCGCCGACGCCAGGCGTGGCCAGCTTGACCGGCACCACGCCCGCCGATGGCGCGCCACTGCGAGACAGGGTGACCGGTGCTGCCCATCGGCCAGAACCTCCGTTCGCGGAGGTGACCGCGATCGGCACCCGGGGTGTCACCGTCATTACCACGTGTCCGCCCGATGGCGGGCGAACTCAAACTCAAAGCCTCATAAGCTCGAGCACGTCAGCACCTATGTGCCCCCTTCGGCAAGGCTTCGTGATCGTCTGTCCAGGGTCGGGAACGGGTCCCAATACCGGCATTGGTCGCGACCAGATCCTCGCGCCCCGGGAGTTATCCACACTGCCGCAACGGATGCGCGCCCAACCGACAGCCCCACGACCCACGGACCACAGGCACTTGCGCGCACGAAATCGTGCTCGGCAACCTCACCCGTCCCATAACCCAGACGATGATCCGCGCCGGGGAAGTTGATCCGCGCCAAAAAGGGGATCCGCGCCAAAAAGGGGATCAGCGCACGCTGACCAGGGTGGGGTCGGAGATGTTGTAGACGGTGCCGGTCTGGGCGAGGACGGCCGGGAGGATCTCCATCTTCGTCGCCGAATCCGTGGCCTCGCCCCAGATGACCGATCGGCCGTCGGCCAGGGTCAGTTCGACGTCGTAGGGGGTGCGGGCGGCGAGGTCGGTGACCTGCGCGCGGAGGTCCGGGGTGAGTGCGGCCACCACGGTCAACGCCGCGGCGGTGGCGGGGTCGCCGACTCCCGGCGTGACGAGCTTCACCGGCACCAATCCCGCCGGAGGCGCGTCGACCGCAAGATAAGGATCGCCGGTGTTGTCCATCAGCCAGAACCGGCCGTTGGCGGAGGTCACCGCGATCGGCACCCGCGGAATCACGGTCACGACCAGGGTGTCCGGCCAATGCCGGGCGACCTCGACCTCGGCGACCTCGGGAAGAGCATTGACCCGTTCCGCGACGCTGTCCAGGTCCACCCTGGCCAGCGGGGTTCCGTCCGGAACGTCAACGACGGCAAGGACTTTGACGCTGACCGGATCGGTCGCGCCGGCGATGCTCACCGATCGCACGCCCAGCAGCGGACTGAAGAACACCCCGTACACCGCACCGGCCAGCAGCAGCACGACCAGCACCAGCGCCAGGATCCACGGCCACCGGCGGGGACCGCCGGAACGGCCATCAGCCGCTTCACCGGGCGCTCTGGTCGAGCCGGCCGAATCCCGGGAGAAGGAGCGCCGGAGCCGGGCGCCGAGTGCACGCTTCGCGGTCGGGGCCTCCGGCTGAGAAGCCGTGCGGGGATCTGTGCCCGTTGTCGCGGTACTCACTGTGCGTCCATGCTCATTGTGCCTCCAACAGGGTCAGCAATTCCGGTCCGACCGTGGTGATGTCGCCGGCTCCCATGGTGATCACCACGTCACCACCTCGCACCAGACCGGCCACGAACGACGCCGCCGAGGTTCGGTCCGGGTGGTACCGCACGTCGGCCGCGGTGCCGTCGGGCACCGCACTGGCCACCAACTCGCCGGTCACCCCCGGCAGCGGATCCTCTCGCGCGCCGTAAACATCCAGCACCACAACGACATCCGCGCCGCTCAGCGCCGCGCCGAACTCGGCCGCGAAGGTCTGCGTGCGGGAGTACAGGTGCGGCTGGAAGACCACCAGCAGCCGGCCCGTCCCGGACGCCGGACCTGGCGCCGACTCCACGCCGGCCACCGCCGATACCGCTTGCGCGGTAGGCGATGTGAGCGCTCGCGAGGGGAGGATGCCTCTGGCGGCGTGGATCTGCGCCGCGACCTCGGTCGGATGGTGCGCGTAGTCGTCGTACACGGTGACGCCGCGGGCCACGCCCTTGAGCTCGAATCGCCGGCGCACCCCGGTGTAGGACGCCAGGCCCGCCGCCAACTCCTGAGGATCGAGCCCCAATTCCACACCGGCGGCGAGCGCTGCCGCGGCGTTGAGGATCATGTGCTCACCCGGCACGGACAGCCGCAGCGTCACCGGCGGATGCCCGGGAAGCGTGACCGTGGCGGTGTTCTCGACAGCCCGGACGTCGCCGGTCACCGGCCCGGTCGGCGGGCCGACCTGGATAGCGGAGCCGGCTTCCGCATCGGCAACGGCAGGCTCGCCGACGCCGGCCGGCAGCAGCCGTACCGTCGCGGCCGGATCCGTGCCGTAGGTGATCACCCGGCGCAGCGCCACCCGGCCGGCCAGCGCAGCGGTGCCGGGATCGTCGGCGCAGATGACCAGGAACCCGCCGGGCTCGATGCGGTCGACAAACTGGTCGAACACCGCGGTGTACGCCTCGGCGGTGCCGTGATGATCAAGGTGGTCGGGCTCCAGGTTGGTGATCACCGCGCCGTGCGGGGTGAACGACAGGAAGGAACCGTCGGACTCGTCCGCCTCGGCCACGAAGATGTCGCCGCTGCCGTGGTGGGCGCCCAGCCCGGATCCGGTGAGCTCGCCGCCGATCGCGAACGACGGGTCGAGCCCGGCATACTGCAGCGCCATGGTCAGCATCGAGGTGGTCGAGGTCTTGCCGTGGGTGCCGGCGATGCAGACCCCACGCCGGCCGGACATCAGCCCGGCCAACGCATCAGCGCGCCGCACCACCGGGATGCCGCGCTCGCGGGCCGCGAGCACTTCCGTGTTGTCCGGACGCACCGCGGTGGAGACCACCACCGCTGTCGGGCCGCCGGGTAGCAGGTCCAGGTGCGCCCCGTCGTGACCCACGGCGGTGCGTACTCCACAGGCCGCCAACGCGTTCAGCAGTGCCGAATCCCGGGAATCCGAGCCGGAGACCGGCAACCCGCGGTCGGCGAGAATCCTGGCGATGCCGCTCATTCCGGCGCCGCCGATGCCGACAAGGTGCGCGCGTGCGAGCGAGACCCCCTGCGCCGTCACCGGTCCCGCCGCTGCGACGATCACGCCGGCCGACCATGTTGACGACTCCTTCGACGACCGCCGGCCGACCGGTCGCCGGCCGACCGGCCGGTGGCCGCGGCGTCCAGCACCATCCTCGCCAGCACCTCGTCGACCGGGTGGGACGCGGTAGACGCCGCGGCCACCGTCATGCCGTCCCGGACGATCCCGTCGATGACCAGCGGCGCGACCAGTTCGGCCACCGCCCGCCGGTCCAGCGCGGCGTCCTCGATGATGATCGCCGCGCCACTGGCCACCTGGGCGGCGGCGTTCAGCCGCTGCTCGCCGTTGCCATGGGGTAACGGGACATACACCGCGGGTAGGCCGACCGCCGCGATCTCCGCCACCGTCATCGCCCCCGACCTGGCCAGCACCAGATCGACCGCGGCGTACGCCAGGTCCATCCGATCCAGGTACGGCACGGTGACGTACGGCGGGGAGCCGGGAGCCGGCTCCGGCACGGTGATTTCGTTGCGCCGCCCGTACGCATGCAGCACCCCGATGCCGATCTCGGCGAGATCGGGCGCGGCCTGCGACACCGCGTCGTTGATGCGCTGCGCCCCTTGTGATCCGCCGAACACCAGCAGCGTCGGTGCGGTGGCGTCCAGTCCGAAGAACTCCCTGGCCTCGGCCCGCAGTGCGGCCCGGTCGAGCTGGGAGAGGTTGCGCCGCACCGGGTTTCCGACCACCACAGCGTGCTTCAGACCGGACCCCTGGACGGCGGCCGCGACCGAGGTGGCGAACCTGGCGCCGATCTTGTTGGCCAGTCCGGCCCTGGCGTTGGCCTCGTGGATCACGATCGGCACCCGGCCCCTGGCCGCGAGGTAGGCGGGCAGCGCGACATAGCCGCCGAAACCGACCACCACGTCCACGTCACGTTCTTTCATGATCGCCCGGGTGGCCTTCACCGCGGCCCGCATTCTGGTGGGCAGGGTGAGGATGTCGGGGGTGGGCTTGCGCGGCAGCGGCACCGCGGGGATCAACCGCAGGTCGTACCCGCGCTCCGGAACGAGCGTCGTCTCCAGACCGCGCTCCGTGCCGAGCGCCGTGATGAGGATGGTCGGGTCGGCGGCCGTCAGCGCATCCGCGACCGCCAATGCCGGCTCGATGTGGCCGGCGGTGCCACCGCCGGCGATCAGCACACTGCTCACCCGCCGCCCCGTCTGCCCAGCCAGCCGCGGCCCTTCCCGGCGGCCTGCGGCGGGGTGTCCCGGCGACCCTGGGCAGCGCTCTTGGCGGTCGAGCCCTTGACGGTCGAGCCCTTGACGGTCGAGCGAGGCGCTTCCCGCCGGCCTGACTGCGCTGCCGGCGGCCGCGGTTGACGCGCCGGAGGAGAGCCCAGACGGCCGTCCGAACGGCGCCGGTTGCCGGCGCCCGATCGCGGGTCGACGTGTCGCCGGTCGCCGGTGTTGCGCCCACCGGTCGGCGCCGAGTCCGGCCTCCGCGATCCGCCGGCCCGAGGATCCCGCTGAGCGCCTGCTCGCGGCACCCGTGATCGGGGATCGGTCGCACGTGGGTCCCGTGGGTCACGTCGATCGCCGTTCGCCCTGGCG
>JBBQJM010000331.1:0-5235 GCA_038325895.1 Mycobacteriales bacterium | reverse complement strand
CGTGTCAGTCGCCGTGTCAGTCGCCGTGTCAGTCGCCGTGTCAGTCGCCGTGTCAGTCGCCGTGTCAGTCGCCGTGTCAGTCGCCGTGTCAGTCGCCGTGTCAGTCGCCGTGTCAGTCGCCGTGTCGCGGGCCAACGGCGGGGTGGTGACGGCGAGCCCGTAGTCGGCGATCCGCTGCACCCGGCCGTCCGCATCGCGCAGGAACCCCACCGCGAACGGCACGCTCTCCCGGGTCCGTTGGAGTACCTGCAACGCGGCGCGGCAGGTGTCGGCGGTGCTCCCGGCTTCCGCCGCGGACAGCCCGCCCAGGTCCCGCACCACCCGCATCCGGCGTTCGCCGACGATCTTCGCCGTGGTCTCGGTCGACGCAGTGAAGATCCCGACGACCGCCCCGTCCGCGTCCCGGATCGGGCTGTGCGAGAACGTGAAGTAGACCTCCTCCGGAAACCCGTTGCGTTCCAGAATTTGTCGCTCGTCCTCGCCCCGCACAGTGTGGCCGCGCAGCACCGGACCGAGCCTGCCGTCGAAGGAGTCCGGTGACTCCGGCCAGGTCTGTTTGACCGACTGCCCCAATCCGATCGGGTGCTTCGCGCCCATCATCGGTGCGAACGCATCGTTGTACAGCGCGACCAGGTCGGGGCCCCAGTTGATCAGGATCGGGAAGCCTGAATCCAGACACACCTCGACCATGAGCCGCAGGATCGGTGACCAGGACGCCACCGGGCCCAACGGCGTTGCCGACCAGTCGGTGGAACGGAACAGCGCGCGCATCTCGCCCGGACCGGCAAAGGCAGTGACATCTGGGTCAGCCGGGCCCACGACATCACCCTTTCCGGTCAGCACCACCACCTGCTTTGCCACGATCGTAAGACCGTGGCGGGAGTGCCGTGCCTGCCCGGGGCGACCCTTTCAGGCCAGCAAGATCAGGACCGCTCGCCCTGCGCTGTCTCGGGCCGGGTCGCCGCCCTCAACCTATCGGAGATATCTCTTGCCGAGGAACTCTTCTCGCGGCTGGACTGCAGGTCAGCGCTGGCCTCCTGCATCTCCAGCTCGTTGTCCAGCGCGGGATCGCCCAGCACAGGCCTCTCGGGCTCTTCATCGGGTTCAGGTGCGCCGTCCGCAGCCTGGTCAGTCGCCGAAGGCCCGGTGGCGGCGGAGCTGGTGTCCTGCTCACCCGCCGCGGCAAGGGCGGTGTCCGGTTCGAGCCCGGTGGCCGGCGCGCTGTCCGGTTCGAGTGCACCGTCGGGTTCGGCGCCTCCTGGCGTCCCTTCGCCGGATGGCAAGGTGCTGGTCATTTCAAGGTTCTCCCATCGAATCGCGGTTGCGGCGGCCTGGCATGTTGGTTGCCACCAGCCGCCGAACTGAAACGTCCACCCGTCACGATGACCGCCCATGTAGCAGTCTGTTCCCTATGACGTCGGGAAAGCCGGTCGGGGGTGCCGCGCCGCCGACGACTGCGGTGGCGCTGCGTGACGGCCGTCGGGTGCTGCTGCGCACGCTGCAACCAACGGACCGCGACGCGCTGTCAGCAGCCTTCGAGCGGTTGTCCGACGAATCACAGCAGCTGCGTTTCGGTTCCGTCCCGCACACCTTGGGCGACGCGCGGTTGCGTCACCTGGTCGACGCGGTCGACGGGGTGAACCACATCGCGTTCGCCGCGTTCGCCGAGAACGAACCCGAACGACTGGTCGGGGTCGGCCGCATGCTGCGCTACCCGGACGACCCGGACTCACTGGACGTCGGGGTGACCGTTGCGGACGACTATCAGGGGGACGGCCTTGGGCACGTGCTGGTGAACCTCTTGGCTGCCCACCGACCCAGACCGTCCCGCCGCGTCGTCACCCAGATCGCCACCGGCAACGACAGGGCCATGGCCCTGCTGTCCGCCTTCGGGACCCCGCGGCGCATCGGCGACGGCCAGATCGTGATCGACTTCCCGGCCTGAGCTCCCCGGCTCCCTCGCCCGAGCGGTGGCACCGCGGGTCCTCCGGCGCTGCTGTGCCGGGCGTCACATCCTCTCGGTCACTCGCCGCCAGTCGCCGCCACCGCACACGGACGTGCCCACCGACAGCCGGCGGACAGCCGGCGGACACAGCCTCGGAAAGCGTCGGCACGGGCCATACGACCGGATAAGCTCACCAGCAATAGCCCTGGAAGGCACAAATTTTCGATACCGCCGTCAGTACAGACCGCTCCGAGGAGTCCACGTGATCTGGATAACAGCGAGCGGATCATGACGTCCCAGAAACGCAAGATCCAGGAAATGTCCACGACCTCTGCCGCGGTTGCCCTCGAAGATCCGCCCGCCGGCACAGCGGAAGGCGTCGAGAAGTCCAACGGAAATATTTCCGCAGACGAGCAGTCCGCAGTCGCAGCCGAAACGGAATCCGCTGTGCCGACCACTGTGCCGACCACCGAGCCCCCAACCGCGTCGGACATCAACGCCGACGAGCCGGTCGACGAACCGGCCGACGAACCGGCCGACGATCTCCCCCGCGAGGAACCGCCGTCGGACACCGGAGAAGGCAGCGCTTCTGCGGAGTCAGCGAACCAGGACGGTGTGGCAGAACTGGCAGAAGTGGCGGCACCGGTAGCACTCGAAGCATCGGGAGCGCTGGCAGTGCTGATAGAGCGAATCTCCGCTCTGGAGGAGGCTTTTGGACTGCAACAGCAGGCCATCGCCGACGTCGGTGCGAGTGTCACCGACGACCTTACCGCCAGCATCGCCCTCGAGGTCGAACGGGTCACCACCGACGAACTCGTCGACGCGAAGCGGAATCTCTCGCTGGCTGCCCACTCGATGGCGCACCTGGCCCTGGGTATCACGGAGTCCGCGGACAACGTCACCAGCGAGTTGGGACCGGATTCGATCATCGCCCTGCTGGTTTCGTTCCGGGCCGAAGTGGACAACATCCTGCTCCAGCTGGGATATGCCCCGCTGGACACTCGAGTCGGGGAAAAATTCGACCCGAATCGTCACCGAGCGCTCCGCCGAATTCCCACCGATGACATGTTCATGGACCGGCTGATCGCCAGGGTGATCCGCGACGGTTACCGGTCGCAGAATACCAAACGAATACTCGTGTACTCCGATGTCGAGGTCCACCGCTATCAATCCTGAATGAACATCGATTCCGGCACACCAGAAAAGGACTGATATGTCACACGTCTACGGCATCGACCTGGGGACCACCAATTCCGCGATCGCCTACCTCGACACGGGCGGCCGGCCGGTCGTGGTACCGAATGGCGTCACCGGGCACCTGACGACCCCATCGGTGGTCTACTTCCAGGAACCCACCGAGGTCGCAGTCGGCGACGTCGCCCGCAATGCCGCGGTGGCCGAGCCGGAGAACGTCGTCTCCATGGTCAAACGCAGCATGGGCGAGGCCCGCACCTACACGCTGCATGACGTCGACCACACCCCGGAGAGCATTTCCGCGCTGATCCTCAAACACCTGCACGAGGACGCGGTCGCCGCTCTCGATGCACCGGACAACGGCGTGGTGATCACCGTGCCGGCCTATTTCG
Organism: Mycobacteriales bacterium; assembly: GCA_038325895.1. Classification (GTDB taxonomy): domain Bacteria; phylum Actinomycetota; class Actinomycetes; order Mycobacteriales; family Nakamurellaceae; genus Nakamurella. Next base: position 1,704 of record JBBQJM010000331.1, on the reverse strand, counting down.
GCATGCGTGAGACCCAGGCGACGATCGAGGCCGGCGCGCTCGCCGGGTTGAACGTCATTTCCACCATCCCCGAACCCATCGCGGCCGCACTGCACTACGGCGTGGGCCCGGGCGAGTCCACCGAAACGCTGCTGGTCTACGACCTCGGCGGTGGAACCTTCGACACCTCCATCCTGCGGATCGGTTCGGAGGCCATCGACACGATCGTCATCGACGGCGACCGGAATCTGGGCGGTGCGGACTGGGATCGCCGCATTGCCGATTGGCTGGTCGAAGAATTCGCCGAGCGGACGGACTACGACGGCGACGATCTCGGCGATGCCGGATTCCAGCAGTTGGTGCTGCAGCAAGCGGAATCGGCCAAGATCCAGCTGTCCAGGGTGCAGACCACCAAGGTGCCGATCCGGTACGGCGCGCACGCGGCCACCATCGAGCTGACCCGTGAACAATACGAAGATCTCACTGCGGAGTTGCTCGAACGCACCATCCAGATCGTCCGGCGCACGCTGAAAACGGCGTCATCGAAGTCTGTGCCGACGTCCACCATCGCCGACGTGCTGCTGGTCGGTGGCGCGACCCTGATGCCCTCGGTCCGCGACCGACTGACCCACGAGTTCGGTTGGTCCGCACGGAGAGTCGACCCGCACCTCGCAGTCGTCAAGGGCGCCGCGATCTACGCCGAGGGAATCCGCTCGCAGTCAACGGGCTCGCCGACGCTGCACGTGCCCAAGGTGCAGAAGGTGCTGCCGCGGTCCTTCGGGGTCAAGCTCGACCGCGAGATGGACCGCGATCGGGAAGACCTGTACGTCGAATACATCGCGCACGCCAACGACCCGCTGCCGATCCTGGACCGCGAACTGACCGTGGCGACGAAAGCCGACGCGGTCGAGACCCAGGGCTTCGAGCTCTTCGAGCAGAACGGCGACCGGCCCTCCCCCGTCGTCGCGCTGAACCGGGAGGTCACCCCGCCGGGAGGCTTTGTGTTTCAGGGGCTTCCCAGGCTACCCAAGGGGTCGCCGATCAAGATCCTGCTGAACGTCGGCGAGGACGGCCTGGCCACCGTCGAGGCCTACGAACGCAAGTCCGGGCAGAAGCTGACCACCAATGTCCAGCTGGGGGTGCTGCAGGCTCGGCAACTGCGGGAACTGGAGCAGGCCGTCGGCAAGATCGACCTGCTGCACTGACGGTGAGCGCACTCGACGAGGTCGGCGAGCGGGACGGCTGGCGCTGCTGGATTTGTGATGAGAAGGTCGATCCGAGCACCTCGGTGAACGATCCGCGCGGTCCAAGCATCGACAGCTACTTCACCGCCGGGAAATCGGGGAAATCGAAGGGCGGCGTCGAAAGGCTGGCTCATCGCGCCTGCAACACCAAGAAGGGTGCTGTCACGCCGGTGATCCGTTGGCCGGAAAGGCTTCTCGTCTCCGACCCCGCAGTTCTGCTGACCTCCGTGGACCGGCTGGAACGTAAGGGTGGCCGGGAGATCGTCGGCCGCTGTCCGAGCCAGCGTGACGCGGAGGCAACCGCGACATGGTTGGTGGAACGGCTCTCCCGGCTGGCCCCCGGGCTGCAGGTGGCCAGCAAGGTCGAGGCCGGCGGTGGTCAGTACCTGGTTGCGCTGGTCGCTGACCGCGGTGCCCGGCGCTGACGGCCGGCACTGACAGCGCTGGCTGGGTTCACCGATGCCAATGACCTGCCGGGTCA
>JBBQJM010000330.1:0-5237 GCA_038325895.1 Mycobacteriales bacterium | reverse complement strand
CGTGCACCACCGGCGGGGCAGCGGTGCTGTAGCCGAAGGTGATGCCTGACAGGGAGATCTGTCCGGTCAGTGGCAGTGCCCGGCCGCCGGTGCCGGCCAGTTCCGGATCCAGCGGATTGTCGAAGACATCCCGGACCTGCGTCAACGTTGCGTGCGCCGTTTGGAGTTCTTTGCCCAGCCCGATGAAAGAGTCGACCGGGCGGAGGAACCGGCTGGTCAGCATCATGCACGCCACGACGCCACCGACGGTCAGCGCGCCATCCATCACCAGCAGCGCACCCGCCGTCAGCAGACCCAGGGAACTGAGCGCGGACACGGCCCCGGGGACGGTGCCGAAGTAGGCCGTCACCCTGGCCAGATGCTGGCCGCTGTCCAGGTTGTGCGCCTGCAGGCTCATGAACGAGCCGATGAACTGCGTCTGCGCGCCCTGCGCCTTCATGGTGTCGATGTCGCGCAGCCCCGCCATGGACTTCCCGGAGATCGCGAACTTCCCGGCCTTCAGGCGTTGACTGGCCGCAATCCTGCTGCGGGAGACCATGATCAGGGCCAGCAGGTCGGCGACCGCGGCAACGACGGCGATGCCGGCCAACAGTGGGCTCCGCACAGCGATGGCCACCAGCATCACGCCCATGGTGATACCGCCCAGAATGGCCTTGGGGATTCCGCGCATCAGCAGGTGGGACACGTCTTCGTTGTCCCTGATCCGGGTCATCAGGCCGCCGGTGGGGCGCTGCGCGAAGAATTCCATCGGCAGCTGCAACATGTGCCAGAGCAGGCCGCCGGCCATTCGTGCACTCAACGACATGCCCATGTGCAGCATGATCCACATGTCCAAGATGCGCATCACGACGGCATACCCGGCGACGAGCGCCAGCGCGAGCAAGATCGCGCCGAGCCATTGATCGCTGTCGGCCACAATGATGTCGTCGACAAAAATGCTCGCGATCGCCGGTAGCAGCACAGCGGGCACGATCAAGAGCACGCCGACGACCATCGCCAGCAGCAGCGGCGCCAGCGAAGTGCGTATTGGCTGCAGCAGCGTGGACAGAAAGCCGGGGCGGCCGGATCCCTTGCGGGTAAAGCTCGTTGCGCGGATGAGGACCAGGGCGACGTTGCTGTACGACTGCTGCCAGGTCTCGTCGTTCACCACATAGCGGCCGCGGGCGGGGTCGTTCAGGTGCCAGCCGCGGCGGCTGTGGCCCTCGACGACCAGGAAGTGCCGGTGCTCCCACAACGCGATGAACGGCACCGGCAGATTCGCCGCCGCGGAGGCCGATGTGCGGTGCAGCGCCATCTCCAAGCCCTCCGCGGCAGCTGCCTTGCCGATGCCGGCCGCGGTGGAGCCGTTCCGGCCGACACCGCAGCTGCGGCGCAGTTGGTCCAGCGGAACATGCCGCCCCCAATGGTCCAGGACCATCGCCAGCGACGCTGCTCCGCACTCGGTGGCTTCCATCTGGAAGACGGTCCTGGTCCGCACTCGTCGTTGTCGTCGTTGCCGGGCAGCGCGTTTCGGACTTCCGTTGGCCGCGGCCGGCGGCCGCGCGGTGGTGGTCACCGGCGGGTCAGCAGGGTGATCAACGGTGCATCGCCGGTGATCACATCAACCGTCACCAGCATCCCGCTCTGCACCGGGGCGCCCGATCGACTCCCGGGCGACCAGGCCATCCCGGTCGGATCCGCCGGGTCCGGCACCGGGGTGATGGTCAGCTCACGCACGGCTCCGTCACTGGTGTACTGCGCAGACAGGGCGGTGCTGCCGAGGGCGACCGCCACCTGGTCGGGATCGGCCACGAAGGAAGATATCCCGGTCACCGTTGCCTGGATGTAGGAGGTGTCGTTCGTGGTGGACCCCTCCGGGTACATCCGGGCCGCTGCGCCGATCGTGATCGATGCAGCCTTGTCCACCGGGGCGAAGGCGACGGCCGTCAGCGGCGCGCCGGTGGCGACGAGCTGGAGCACGGGCGTGCCGGCGGCGATCACGGTGCCGGTGATCAAGATCAGCTGGGCGACAGTGCCGGCCTGCGCGGTGGTGATCGCCATCGGTTGGCCGTCGGCGGTCGCGATGACGCCGACCTGCTGGCCCGCCTCCAACGCGTCCCCGATGGCGACCTGCACCGCCGTGACCTGGCCGGTCGCGGGTGCCACGACGGGGAAGAACGAGCCGCCCGCGATCAGCATGCCGTCCGCCTTGACCTGGGTGGTCACGGTCGCAAACGCGGTCGCCAGCGACCCCGCGGTGATCAGCACGACGGCGAGCAGCAAAACCAGCAGCACCGGCGGCCGGGTGAGCGGAACCGGTTCGGTGAACGCCGTCGAGGCCTTCGGGTCCGGATGCGCAGCCGGGTCCGTTCTCGCCGAGACTGCCCGATCGGCGGTCGGCTGATCGGCGGTCGGCTGGTCGGCCGTGGCCTGGTCAGCAGGGGGCGCCATGATCCATCGCCCCCGCTGCGGCGGTCGATGGAAGCGGGAACCCGTCGACGTTCCTGGCGGCGGCTGCGGCGGCATTGCGCAGTCTGCGCACCCGCCGGCCTTTCTCCATCTCCATCAACAAGGGCTCCAAGTGACCGAAATCGTGGGCCTTCGCCCACTTGTGGACAGCGGTGTCGCTGCACCAACCGGTTGCGGCGCGATGCCGCCGCAGTTGCCGGTCGACCGAATCGATCGGCAGCGCGACGGGTAGTGGCAGCCCGTCGCTGCCGGTGCCGGTGAGTTGCTGAGCCAACACGGCATCGTCGGCCCACTGCGGGTATTCCCCGCTGCGGCGGTACTCACCGAGCAGCGGCGCCGTGCTGCCCAGCTTGTACCGGCAGGCCCGCAACCAGTCCAGCAGTTTGCGTTCGGTGGCATCGGTACGAACGATCTCGGCAAACTCGTCCTCGCTCAGATCGTTGGCCGCGCGGTAGGTGTCGAGATCTTCGGCGGTGTGCAGACCGAGCCGGTCGCAGATTCGGACCTGCTCGGCGGTGCACTCCCGTTCGGTCGGCGCGATTCCGAATTGGGCGGCTGCCCAATTGGTGACCAGCCGTAGCAAGCCCCGGTCGGCACGCTCGCCGGCCCGCGGGTCATTGGCACTGACGTATCGGGCGATGGTGTCGAAGCTGATCGCCGTGCCGTCCCGGACGACCCAGCGGTCCCGCTGGGCCAACGCCGAAAGGTAGTGGGTGTGCTCGAAATCCCATTCCGGCGGTGGTGTGACGGGTGCGTCGCCGCGGTTGGCCAGGACCGTCAGCAATTCCCTTGCGTCCAGCGCCTTCTGGTCGACCCGGCTGGTCCGCACGAAGTGCTGGATCCGGGTCGCCGTGGCCGGGGCGACCCCGGAAGCGGCGAGAACGGACTGCCAGGATCTTTGCGGAAAGTGCAGCGCGGCCGCCGCATCGATCATCGCGGCAGATTCCCCGGTGGTGAGTAGACCCCTCTGTTCGGCGGCGGCCAGGGTCGCCCTGATGGTGACCAGCGGCTCGGACAGTGGCCGATAGCCGAATTCGGCGGTGCTGTGACTGACAGCCACTTCGTCGTCCCGCTCAAGCTCGCCAGAGGCGTACCACTGGTAGATCCGGCCGACGCCGATCATTCCGTAGCGGGCACATTCCGCTGCCCGCAGCGCGCCCATGCTGGCCGCGCCGTAGACCGCGATGCCTTCCGAGAGCGCGAACAGGATCTCCTTGTGCCAGGTGGACAGCACGTCGAGAAAGACACCGTCGATGATGCCGATCGCGTCGGGCCGTTCGTTGACCACGACCGAGTAGATATCGCCCTGTCGTGCCGGTGGGCGGAAGTCCCCGTCCGGCAGGATCTCTCGCGCCCGGTCCAGTGGCAGGCTGGGGCCGAGGAATACCGTTGTCGTCATCGCCCGGCCGCCCGGTGCTCCAGAGCCCGGCGCCCGGGCTGGTAGGAGGGAAACGTCGAGATTCCCTCCAGGCCGGGCACGATCACCCGGACCACCGGCACGCCGAACTCCGGTGTGGTCAGGTCGACCACCACCACTTCGGGCAGGTCTCGCCGTGTCAGTAGTTCCGCGACGGTGTCGAAGTCCGCGGTGAACGACGACTGCGCCGCACCCAGGACCGGAATGTGCTGAGCCTGCTCGGCCATCCCGATCAGGGCCTGCACCTCGTGCCCGAACAGTCGCATGGTCCAGCGTTCGTACTGGGTGATGTCGTCCCTGGAGCCCGCGACCTGGACGACGGCGCGACCCTGCGCCGCTTCGGTGATCGACCGGACGATCGCCACCTCAGTCTCCAGGTGACAGCCGTACCCGACGCCGAAACCGTGCTCCGGCTCACGAATGTCGAAAATCCGGGCAGCGAACGCAGGCACCCCGATATCGCTGGTGATGTCTTGGACGATGATCCCGGTACCGGCCTCCCGGCAACGATCCAGCAGCGCGTCGACCTCCGGGAATCGCAGGGCAGACAGGTTCACCATGGTGGCTATCTGGTTCCAGAACCCGGGCACCGACCGCGCAAGGCTGTATGCGTCGCGTTCGATCACCTCGTAGAGCCCGGCGAGGACTGCCTCGTCCGGAATGTTGCCCGAGGCCAGGCCATTGGAACTGCGCTGGAACGGACTGCCGGACAGTCGGCCAGGCTCGGTCGGCGGGCGCAGGTGTACGCACGAGAACGGGACCGAGCGAGCGGAACCGGAGCGCCACTCGACACCGGTGCACCACTCGAGGTGCAGATCGCGGCGAATCGACTGGTTCTTCACCAGTGGCAGCCGCTCCACGTCCACCACTTCTGCGCACTGCCCTACAAGGTCGGCGATGGTGGCCGAGAATGTTGTCGGCGCAGCGTATTCCGCGTGGTGCATCTCGATGGCTTCCATTGCCCCGGACACCTTCGCCGCCAGCAGGGTGCTGCCCTTGCCGGTGGACCCGACGACGGTGCGGGAGTTCGGGCGGATGGCCAGCGTCACCGGGATCCCGATGCGGTCCAGGCCGGTGATGTCGGCGAGCCGGGTCACGCCAGCCAGCGGCAGCAGCGGAGTGATGAGGGCCAGTGTCTCCGCGGGAGGGCAGGCGCGATGGGTGGTGCCGCGGAACCCCTTGTCCGGCAAACTGACCGCGCCGACTTGCGGCCGCTCTTCGGGTGCTGGACGCTCCGCGGTCAACGCCCCGCTGTCGGCCAGCAGGGTCACAGGTCGTCCAGGTCGTCGAACACTGCGGCGGCCGCGGTAGCGGCCGGATTGGCGTACTGCCCGGCCACCAGTGCTGCGACGTCGGCCACCGAGATGCTGGT
>JBBQJM010000329.1:0-5259 GCA_038325895.1 Mycobacteriales bacterium | reverse complement strand
GCCACCTCGTCAAGGACCGCATGGACATCACCGGCGCCCGCTGGGGACTCGACGGCGCAGAGAACATCCTCAAACTCCGAGCCGTCCACAGCAACGGCGACTACGACCAGTACTGGAACTACCACCTCGCCCAAGAACGGCGAAGGACAGCGCCTCGGTCAACCCGGCCGCGGCGTCCACCAGACCCGCTACGCCGACAACGAAATCCCCCAGGCCGCCTGACGTCCCTCCAAGAGAGCCACACCCGAATTAATTGGCCCCGACGAGTCAACTCGGGCGCGCGATGTCGTCGCAGTTCGACGGCTTCCACAGCACCCACCCGACGGCACTGGGCTGGTTATCGCCCCGCCAAGTGGCGGCCAAGGGCGATTAAAACGTGCCAGATGACCGACGGCAGTCGGTACGGTGCCCGGCTTTCCCGGTGTTCGCGGGGTCTGGTCCCGCTGTCCCCAACAAGGGGGGCTGGCCCCAAGAGACTGCCCGAAAGAGTGTGACACTCAGCACGTAACGTGATTAAATGGGTGAAAGAGGACCAAATACCTCTTTAGGGACTCTTGGCACTGATCGGGCGTCACTCATAAGCGTTGAGGCGGCCCAGGCGAGACCGGTCTCGCAGAGGGGCGGAGGGGTCATCATGATCAGGAACTTCTGGTGGCAGTACTGGCCATCGTCGTCGTCTGTCAGACGGCGGCGACGCCGGCATTCGCCGGGCCCGCAGGGAACGTCGGTCGGCGCCGCGGCCAGCGGGGCGGTAGTGGCGGCCGCGCCCATCAGTCCCACCGATGAGTCGCAGGTTCCGCACTATTTCGGGGGGCATCTTCAACACCACAACACCACCTCGAGCGCGAATATCACCCAACGAATCCTGTAATCGGCGGGCCGCCCCGTCCCAACGGGCGGCCACCGCAGCGATGGTCCGGGGAGGAGCTGAGCTCCTCCCCGGGCCGCACATCAACCAAGCTGTGAATAAACAGGGGTAATCATGGAGATTTCACGACGCACGCTTTTCGGGGCAAGTGCTGCGGCAGGCGTGGGGTTGCTGCTGCCGTCGCGCCTAGCGGCGGCAGCAAACGCGGTCGTTCCGCCGGAAATAACCCGCTTCACCGAGCGGCTGCCGACGCTGGCCGATATCGGCGTCATCGACGTCACCGGCGGCGCCGGCGCCACGATTGACATGGTCAGTGCGAGCACACACAAATTTCACAGCGCGATGAAGGCGACACCGACCTTCACCTACCGCAGCCAGGGCGGCACCCAGGACTACCTCGGTCCGGTTATCCTCGCGAAGCAAGGCGTCCCATTCAAACTGACCGTCAAGAACAACCTCGGTCCGCACCCGCTGGCGTTCGCCATTGATACCGCGCTCGTTCCCGTCGGCACCGACGATGCCCGGCGTCCACGCGCGGTCGTCCACCTGCACGGGGGCAACACCGAGGAGAAGCACGACGGCGGCCCAATGGACACCTTCCTGCCCGGCACGTCGAGGACGTACACCCATGGGAACACTCAAGAGGCCGCGGGCCTCTGGTACCACGACCATTCGCTGGGGATCACCAGACTCAACGTGTTGGCGGGCCTGGCCGGCGGCTACCTGATCCGCAACGGCGACGTCGACGGCGACATCGACGACGGCAGCGGCAGCCAATTGCCGGCGCCTCCGTACGAAGTGCCGCTGGTGATCCAGGACCGCATGTTCAAGGACAACGGCAGCTTCGACTACCCCGCCAACGAGAACCCCTCCACGCCAGGGCCCTGGGCCCCCGAGTTCTTCGGCGACGTCGCCACCGTCAACGGCAAGGCGTGGCCCAATCTCAACGTCGACCGTGGGAAGTACCGGTTCCGGGTCTACAACGGGTCGAATGCGCGCTTCTACAAACTGCGGCTCCTCGACGGTGTCAGGTCCCTCACCTTCCACCAGATCGGCACGGACGGCGGTCTGCTCAACGCACCCGTACCACTGACTGATCTGCTCCTTGCCCCCGGGGAACGGGCCGACATCGTGGTCGACTTCGCCACGCTTCGACCCGGCACCACCATCACTCTCTTCAACGGAGCAGTGGCCCCCTACCCCTCAGGCCCCAGATTGCGCCGCCGAGGCGGTATGCCTCTCTACCAGATCATGCGATTCACCGTGAACAGAGCCCCAGGATGGCAATACCCATTGCCCACAAAGTTGCGAGCGACCAGCATTACCCGGCTCGCCGGCCGACCGCTCGCAGTCACCCGAGACATGACACTCGTCGAGATCCTCGACACCGAAGGGGCACCCCTCATGGCCCTGGTCAACAACCGGACCTTTGACACCGAAGCTCGCTCTGAGGTGCACCGTGACACGCTCGAACAGTGGAACCTCATCAACACCACAGCAGACGCGCACCCGATGCACCTGCACTTCACCCAGTTCCAGGTACTCAACAGGCAGCCGTTCAACGCCGCGGCCTACTTCGCCGAAACCTACGGGACGCAACCCGTGACGCCCAACACTGGCAGCTTCCCACCTCCCTCGCCCTCGGTCGGCGACTTTCTTCTCCCCGGCACCAGAACGCCTCCAGCCAACGAGCGGGGGTGGAAGGACACCGTCATAGCCATGCCCGGAGAGGTCACCCGAATCCTCGTCCCCTTTGGCGCCAATGCAGTGCCGGGCTCACCGATGGCCATCCAGGCCTCGCACACCGGTGAGTACGTATGGCACTGCCACATTCTCGAACACGAGGACAACGATATGATGCAGCGCTTCGTCATCAAATAGGGGCGAGTGGGGTTCAACAAACGCGAGATCTTCGGACCGAATCTCGGTCAGCTGCCCTGCTTGGGTTCTCGGAGTCGTTGCCGTTACAGGCGCAGCGCCGGGTCCGTCCGAGTGGAGACCACCAGGTGAAGATTCGTGCCCTGGTGGTTCAGCAGCTGGTCGACGGAGTCCAGCACCGCACGGTCGATGACCTCGTGAAAATCGTCCAACACCAGCACCACCGGAACCGGTAGCTCGGCGACACCGGCCCACACGCCACGCAACTCGCGGTGCCAAACCCCGCGGTCGGAGCCAGATCGAACAGCGGACTGCCCGCCGGTGACGCGCCGGCAACCGCGAGCGCGGTGATCAAATCAGCCCAGAAACGAGGAAGGTCGTCGTCGGTGTTGTCCAGTGTCATCCAGGCCACCACCGACCCGGTCGCCCCCTCGGACGCCAGCCACGCCGCGACCGCCGAAGTCTTTCCTGCACCCGCACCGGCGCAGACCAGCCCCTCACTCGACCCACGGTTCCGCTGTTGAGCAGGTCCTCGAGCCGGCGCCGTCGCACCAGACCGGGAGTGAGCCCGGTCTGCGGGGGCCGGAGGCGAAGTTCGGTCCATACCGGGTTACTGCTGGACCGGATCGGACACCTGCGCGCGCCTCCACCACCCCGCGTCATACGCCTCCGCAAACGCCAGGAGCACGGCCCCGTCTCCGACAAGCAACCGCGGTCATCGATCGACGAACACCGGGCCCGGCTCGTTCGATGCCCCCGTGCCCGGTGTCGGTCCCGATCGCTGCGAAGGTGTTATGGCAGCAAGTCGCTCAGGAGTCGTCGCCGACCCTAATCTGAACGCGCGGCCTGACACCGACATGGGTGCATAGCTCGACGTGGATCCAGTGCCCAGCCGATCTGGTAGCCCGCGAGGTGCTGGCTGGTGTAGCACGCGTGACTGCTGATCACGGTGCCAGCCAGGTCGTGGGTTTCCAGCATCTCGACGAGCGCGAGGTAGAACGCGGTGTGCGATATCGCCGGGCCGGTCCGACCGGCCGGCACTGTCACCACGCATTCGCGTTCCTGCCACGGGCAAGGCTCGAATTCGTGTGTGGACCAGGCCGGCTGACCAACGATGAAGCCGACATTCGCCGCGAGCCAACCAACTGTGCCGGTCCCCACTCGCACCACTGCACCGGAGAAACCCCAACGGTTCACGACGTCGACCGCGGCTGTCTCCTTCATCCCTCGAATTGACTTGAATCTCAGCCGCGCCGGCCCTGGTGCGATGGTGCGATGGTGCGAGCCTCGCGCTGCACCCGCGTCTGCCAGACCGCGACCGCGTTCTCGCCGACCTGCGCGCGGCCGACCTGCCACACTGTCCCCTTGGTGAACGCCTCGATGAACTGCTGCTGAGTGAAGCGGGAGGGTGAGTCGCCGTCTGCTTGCCCGCTGAGCTGATTCGTCGTGATCCACCATCCATCGGAGCCGTTGTTCAGGTTCCCTACCGGCGATGCGTTGATCTGCGTTCCTCGATCTCGGCGTGGCGGGCCCGCGTCCCGCAGGCCAGACGTCCAACCTGCATCACGATGTCAACGACCGGCCGGCCAACGTCCGCACGAGTCCCTCCCGGGTCGACTCAATCACCCGGACCTTACTACCGCCTATCCAGCTACGAAAGGCGATCTATCCACTTTCCTGAATCTGCGCCGTGGCCGCCGTGCTCCCGGTGGCGCCACGACGACCGCGACCAGCACGGTGCAGACTGCTCACATGCGGACACCACGGGCAGCACGGAGAGGCCAGCCGCTTCGTGAACACGGCGTCATCACAACGACAGACGTCGACGACGCACAGCAAGCGCTCAGCGCGACCTACGTGCCGGTGCGGCTGCACCCGGAGTCGGGGAATTCTGGTCTCGACGCCCGGCTGAACGCGATCGCCATCGAACGCACAACGGTCGGCTACCTGCGGTTGGGCACCGAGATCCGGGTAGTCGCCGATGAGATCACCAACTACCACGTCAATGTTGCGCTGATCGGGAAGTCGCGGTCCAAAGCCGGCGGAGGTGAAGAGGTCCTCACGGTGCCCGCGACGGCCGTGGTTTTCACCCCGGGCAGGCTGGCCGAGGTCAGCTGGACCAGCGATACCGAGCAGATGTGCTTGATGTTCGACCCGGTCGATATCGAACACGAGCTGACCGATCTCTCGGCCGGACCCTCACGGGCCCACTGACATTCACCGAGAGCATGGACCTGCGAGGCCCGGCCGGGCGTGCCTGGATGCAAACCCTTCACCTCATCGACTCTGCCGCGGAGTCCGATGCCCAACTGCTGCGATACCGCCTGACCGTGCGCAGACTGGAACAGATCCTCATCGACGGACTGCTGCTCGGGAATCAGCACAACTACTCAGCGCAACTCACCGCCGAACCTGCCACCCCCGGCCTGCGGGCGACCCGACGCGCACTCGAGTTGCTCAACAGTCTCCGGTCTCCCCTGCGGGGAGGGCCCTTCCGGGCTGAAAATGGTGGT
>JBBQJM010000328.1:0-5321 GCA_038325895.1 Mycobacteriales bacterium | reverse complement strand
CAGCACTGCACCAATGACCTTTCCGGGGCCCTGGGGGTTCCGCGAACGCATTGTTCCGTTCCTGGATGCGCAGCCCGGGTTCGACGGGTACCTGATTCTGCTGAACCGCGAAAAGGGAAAGCTTTTCGGAGTGACGCGCTGTGGGACACCGAGGAAAACGGGCGACTCGCCGGCGCCAGGTTGGAACAGGAACGTCGGACAGGAATCGATGAAATGGGAGCGAACTCGCCGCTCCCCGAAATCTACGACGTCATCGCGAAGCGGTAGATCCTCCCGATCGAAGCGCACTGCGGAACCACGCGGGCGGCGGCGAGACGGCGACGCATCATCGCCGCGGCAGAAGAGTTCGTGCACAGCGGTTACGACTCAGCTGGCGGCTTGTTTCGCTTTGGTGTGGGCCAGTCGGTAGGAGTCGGTGCCGGTCTCGATGATGTTGCCGCCGCAATGTGAGCCGGTCGACTATGGCGGCGCAAAGCCGGGCATCGGTGAACGTTTTGGTCCAGCCCGAGAAGGAGTCGTTGGAGGCGATCGCCGCGGAGTTCTTCTCGTCTCGTTCGGTCAAAACCTGGAAAAGTATTTCCGCGCCTCGTTTGTCGAGTTCCATGTAGCCAAGCTCATCAATGCACAGCAAATCTACGCGCCAGTAGCGGGCGATGGTCTTGGCCAGGATCTTCTCGTCGGCGGCTTCCACGAGCTCGTTCACCAGCTTGGTGGCCAGGGTGTACTTCACCCGGAACCCGGTCTCCGCGGCGGCGGTGCCCAACCCGGTCAGCAGGTGGGACTTTGCCGGTACCGGAGTCGCCGATCAGGCACAGTGGTTGCCCGGAACGGATCCAGCCGCAGCCGGCCAGGGTGTGAATGATGGCCGGGTTAATGTTCGGGTTGGCGTCGAAATCGAAGTCGGCCAGCAGCTTGTCACGGGGAAACCCGCTGCCTTGACCCGGAGGACGGAGCGGCGCCGGGACCGGTCGTCGCATTCGGCGAGGAACAACTCCGCGAGGAACCCCTGGTAGGTGAGTTGTTCCTTCTCCGCGACGGCGACCATGTCGGTGACCAGGTCGCGGACGGTCGGCAGGCGCAGTTGCCGGCAGGCGGTGTCGATCGCCGCTGCAGCGGCTGCTCGGTCAGACCGCGGCGGCGCCGGATCGGCTGGGTCATGACACGTTTCCCTTCGAGACGTCCAGGGCGGGTGGGGGTTTGCGAGTGAGCAGCTCGTCGTAGCGGTCGACCGACGGCAACGGCCGGGCATCCGATGGCAGCCCGGCGATCACCGCGGTCGGGTCGGCCAGTCGCCGCTCGGTCAGGCTGACCACCCGCCGCTGATCTAGCTATAGCTATAGCTAGCTAGAGGTCCTCGTCCCCTCGGGAAGTCCGCTGATCCGCCAAGTGCTGGCTGGGTCGTTGCCGTTGTCTTCGGCCTCGCCCAGCTTCAGCTCACGGAAAGTGTTCGTGTGCACACTCTCTGTTATCCTGAACGTGCTGGCCGCTATCCGCAGGTCACCGGATGATTGCGCCACGCCACCCCGGGGGTCGGGGCTTCGCGTTTGATTGGCGAGGGGGATTGGTGGGCGGAATCACGGTGGCAGCGGTTGCGGCGCGGGGTGGCACCGAGGGATTGCCGGAGCGGTTGCGCGCGCAAGACGGCGCGGTGGCACGAGAAGGTCGAGGCGGTGGCCGATATTCCGGGTCGTGTCCGCACCCGTGCTGACTACATCGATCTGCTGGGCAGCTTAGCTGGGCTGCACACCGGCCTGGAGGCTCAGCTCTCCGCGCAGGTGTGGGACCGGGCATGGGTGGACGTTGGCGTGGACATCGCCGCCCACGACCGGGTTGGTCTGTTGGTCGCTGATCTTGAAGGTCTCGGCGTGACGCCGGGCGCATCGACGGTGCAGCCACCTTTCCCGTGTTTCGGTCAGGCGTTGGGCTGCCTGTATGTGCTCGAGGGTTCCGCGCTCGGTGGTCGCATCGTCGCCGGAATGGTGTGTGCGGCGATCGGTGCGGTGCCGACGGCGTTTCTGACCGGCCGCGGCCGGGGTCACCAGTGGCCGGTGGTGCGCCACGCCTTGCGCCGCTTTGACGCGCAGGGCGGAGACCGCGATGCGGTGGTCGCCGGTGCCGTGTCGACCTTCGCCTCGTTCGCCCGCCACCTGGCTGTACCGGAGTTACAACGATGACGACCGTCCGGCCCCTGGTCTCCGCGGTGGACGAGGACAGCCGCCTCGCGGAATGCGCGCAGGAGCCCATACACCTACCTGGCGCGATACAGCCACACGGCGCATTGCTGGTGGTGGACCCCGAAAGCCTGGAGATCATCCAGGCCAGTGAGAACACGGCGGACGTGCTGGGGGTGAACGCGCCGCAACTGCTCAGGACCGGCATCGGCGCCTTGGTCGGGGCGAACCTGCAGGCAACCCTACGGGCCGCACTCGCGACCCCAACCGGGCCCGGGTGCAACCCGCTCGCGGCGCGAGTCAATGGCGGGGACTTCGACGTGATCGTGCACCGGGCTGACGACCTGGGCACGGTCGAATTCGAACCCGCCCCGGCGGACTCGAGCGGGCGAGATTACCTGCCCCTGCTGCATGCGGCCATCCAGCGGTTGCCCAGCACCACCGACTCGGCAGAGCTGCGCACCGTGGCCGCCCGCGAGATCCGCCGACTCACCGGGTACGACCAGGTGATGGTTTACCACTTCCACCCCGACGATCACGGTGAGGTCGTCGCCGACGACCATGCCGCCGGTATGACCCCGTACCTGGGGTTGCACTTCCCGGCGTCGGACATACCGGCGCAGGCCCGGCGGCTGTATTTGCTCAAGGGGTCCGGGCTGATCGCGTGCAGCGATTATCGGCCCGCCGCGTTGATTGTTGATCCCGGTCAACAATCCCCGGACAGGTGCACCGCTGGATCTTAGCCGAGCCGAGCTGCGCAGCGTCTCGCCCTTCCACCTGCAGTTCATGCGCAACATGGGCCAAGGGTCGAGCTTCACGCTGTCCCTGGTGTTGGACGGTCGGCTCCTGGGATTGATCACCTGTGCCCATCGCCGGCCCCGCCGGATTCCATTTCTGCTGCGGCGAGCGTGCGAAATACTGGCCCAGCAGGTGGCCCTGCAGCTGGGGGCGAACACCCGCACGCAGGTGCTGACCCGGCGACTTGAGGCCCACGACGTCCGTAGCCTGCTGGCCGATCAGATGAACGCCGATCTTGACGTGGCCGCCGGATTGACCGACCGGACGGTGACCCTGCTGGACTTGATCCATGCCGATGGGGCGACGGTATGCCTGCACCACCGGCTCAGCTCCATCGGCCACACACCCAGCTATTCGCAAACTATGGCGCTGCTCGCGGCGTTGACACCGGCGCACAACGATCTCCCGCCTTTGCTGACCGAGGCCCTGGCCATCGACAGGCCCGAACTGGCCGAGCTGCTGCCCGCGGTTGCCGGGGTGTTGGTGCTCCCGTTCGGCAACGCCGGCGATTGTCTGATCTGGTTCCGCCGCGAAATCCCGCAGACGGTCGATTAACTCGGTGCCCAGTCTGCCGACAACCGAGCAACTGCGCTGTCGCCGCGCACATCCTTCGACTCGTGGCGGCAGACGGTCACCGACCGCAGTGCGCCCTGGGACGACATGCACCTCGCGGAAGGGGCTGAACTTGCTCGCGACATCGACCAGGTGCTGCTCCGGCTGGCCGAAGCGCAGATGGCCCACATGGCATTACACGACGCCCTCACCGGACTGCCGAACCGGCGCCTGCTCGTCGAACGGATCACCTCCGCGCTCGACCGCGCCGATCGGCACGGCGGCGAGGTCGCGTTCTGTTCTGCGATCTCGACGACTTCAAACGGGTCAACGATACCGCCGGACACGCCGCCGGGGACGCGGTACTCGTCGAGGCGGCCGCCAGGCTCAGTTCCGTGCTGCGCGCGGGCGACTCGGTCGCCCGGGTCGGCGGCGATGAGTTCGTCATAGTGCTGGAACCGGTCGTTGACGGGGGTCTGGTCCAGCCCCATGAGCCCGCGACCAAGATCGCCGAACGGGTAAAAACCGAGTTGTCCAGGCCGATTCGCCGCCAAGACCGCGAGCACGTGATCTCGGTGAGCGTCGGGATCACCTTCGCCGCGGCCGGCGACCTGGCCGAGGATGCGCTGCGAGATGCCGACGTGGCCATGTACCGAGCGAAGCAGAGCGGTAAGAACCGCGTCGCGACGTTCGACGACTCGCTGCGGGCGGGCATCTTCGAGCGGGCAACCGCCGAAGGGGCCTTGCATGCCGCCCTGGACCAGGGTGGGCCCGACCATCCCCGGTTGACCGTGTCCTACCAGCCGGTGATCGACCTTGACAGCGGTCGGCTCGCCGGCTTCGAGGCACTGCCCCGGCTGACAGACTCCGCCGGAGAGCCCATCCTGCATGAGGTCTTTACCTACGTCGCCGAGCACACCGCGTTGATCGGCCCGCTCGGCGAGGCCGTACTCGACATCGCGCTCAACGCTCTCGTGGACTGGCGGGCGGAGCACCCAGAGCATGGGACCACGACGAGGATGGGTGTCAACTTCAGCGCCCGGCAGGCGCAGCAGGCCGACATGCCCGCCCTGGTTTGGGCCGCTCTCGATCGGCATGGCTTACAACCATCGGACCTTGTGCTGGAACTGACCGAACTCGTCCTGATCGAAGCCGGGTCCTCCACTCTGCGTCAACTCACCGAGCTTCGTGCGTCCGGCGTCGGGATCGCCATCAACGACTTCGGCACCGGCCACTCAACCTTGAGCCAGCTCGCAATCCTGCCCGTCGACGCTATCAAGATCGATCGGTCGCTCGCGGAAGGACTGCCGGACGACAACACCAGCGCAAAGATCGTCCGCGCGGTTGCCGGACTCGCCGCGGACCTCGGGCTGGCGTGCATCTTCACCGGAATCGACACAGATGAGCAGCTGGCCGTATTGCCTACGGGGGTCCTCGCACATGGCGCTGTGTTGGGCTGCTCATCGACCACCCCGATCGACGACCGGCCCAGTCAGTAGTCAGTCAGACCAGGCTCCCGCAACTCAAGCGGTTACTTCGTCGGTCTGGCATGACTCCAATTTCCGTGGAACAGGCCCTCCACCAAACCCGGGACGATTCAGTTTCGGTTCCGCCGTTATCCAGAGCCAGCATCCGCCAGGTGTGGTTGACCGCGATGATCGTGCCGGTCTGGTGGAGCACCCCGGTCGCGTCGGGTGGCGCGTCGAGCACCGCTGCCGCCAGCGAGTCATCGGTTCACCAGGCCCAACCTGGTTGCCCTGCTGCCCGGGCCGTTGTCACAGGAATGCTGAGGTGCCGCTC
>JBBQJM010000327.1:0-5328 GCA_038325895.1 Mycobacteriales bacterium | reverse complement strand
GCATGGGCGGCGCCGAGAACTTCCCGCTGATCGAGGGGCTCGCCGACCTGCTCGGCGCGGCGGTCGGCGCGTCGCGCGCCGCCACCGATGCCGGGTGGTACCCGCACACCAGCCAGGTCGGCCAGACCGGCAAGACCGTCTCGCCGCAGCTCTACATCGCCGCGGGCATCTCCGGAGCCATCCAGCACCGTGCCGGCATGCAGACCTCCAAGACGATCATCGCGGTCAACAAGGACAGCGAGGCGCCGATCTTCGAGATCGCCGACTTCGGCGTGGTGGGCGACCATTTCACGGTCGCCCCGGTGTTGACCCAGTCGGTCAAGGCCCGCAAGGCCTGACCCGCTGGTGTTGATCCGCTGGTGTTGATCCGCTGGGTGTTGTTCGGCTGAAGCGGGTCGACCGAAGGCGATCAGGCCGGGCCGTCGGGGTGTATTCCCGACGGCCGGCCCTTTCCATGGCCGAGGTGGCCGCTGCGGCTCTTGCCCGAGACGAGTCGTGAGCGGTCGCGGGGGAGAGCTTCACAGGGCCGTCACCCGCCGTCCATCCCTGCGTCGGCGGGGCAACGTCTGGCGAACCGATGCTGTGGTTCGTGACGGCCACCCAGTTGCGTTTGTACCCACCCGCGGTCCCGCCCGCGGACATCTCCGACGACGCATCACGGAAGGCCGTCGGAGACACCCGCGGTTACCGGCTGGCCCTGGCCACCGGCGCCGACGAGGTCCGCGCCGCCCGGCGGCTCCGCGCTGCCGTCCTTGACTCCGAGAGCTATTCCGGGGCAATGGGTGTCGGGCTCCGCGAGAGCTCCGGCCAGCATGCCGACGATCGGTGCGACCATCTCATCGTCTGGTACTGCGGCGATGTCCGCGTCCCGTCCGGCGTCGGCGAGCGCCGGACCGCGGTCGCGACGGTCCGGCTGTTGCCGCCGCACAGCAATGACGTCGCACCACGCGGCGCGGGTGTGGAAGCCGGCCGCAGGTTCGGTCTGGCGCCGTTGGAGCGCATCCTCGATTCGACGGTCGAGGTCGGCCCGGCCTGTGTGGAGGCCGACCACCGCACCGGCGCCGCCGCAGCGCTGCTCTGGTCCGGGGTCGCGACGTATCTTCAGTTGACCGGATATCGGTATGCGATGGGCTGCGCCTCGGTGAACCTCGGGGATGGCGGCGGCACGGCCGCAGCGTGCTGGGACCAGGCGCGGGAACGGTATCTCGCGCCGCCGGAGCGGCGATGCCGGCCCCGGGTCCCGCTGCCGATCGGTGGGTTGGAGCGTGCGGCCGATCCGGTGATCCCACCCGTGCTGTCCGGTCTGTTTCGCATCGGCGCGGTGCTCTGCGGCCCGCCTGCGTGGGACGAGAACAGCTGCAGTGCCGAGTTTCTCGTGCTGCTCGACACGCACTCGGCTGACCGGCGTTACATGAGCCGGTTTCTGGGATCCGACGCCGAACTGACGCACAACCTGGTCTTCGGCGGCGACCGGCAGTGACCCTGCGGCGTGAAGGTTCGCAGAAAGCCTGACCGACGCTGATAAATGTTGATCGTGCCCCCACGCTTGGCGCAGCCATCCATCACGATGGACGCGAATCGTTGCCAGGATTCAGACGGAATGCTACTGTCCGCCGAGACCATTACTCCGTTCGTGGTCAAGGGGAGACATTATGTCACTATCTGCAACGCCTGTGCGCCGGTTGTCCGCGATGTTGAGCGTCCTGCTGCTGGCCGCGATCGGACTCCTGTTGATGCCCGTGTCGGCCTTCGCGGCGACCCCCGTGTACCCGGCACCACCGGTCGATCCTGCCGCCGCGACGGGCGGTCCACCGGCCCAAACAGACTCGGGGATTGCGCTGGCGAGCAACAACGGCTCCGACTTCACCATCGGGATGCCGTTCGTGCTCGGCGCGGTGGTGCTCCTGGTCGGACTGGCGGTACTGATCATGATGACCCGGCCCAGCAAGGCGAAGCACTACCGGCGCTAGCGGTCTGGGTGCGCGGGGGTTGTACCGCTCTCCCAACACCGGCGGGGCGGAGCGGGCGACGGGCCGGCCATTTCGGTGCTCGCTGCCGAAGTCCTCACCCGGCCTTCGCTCGGGCCGGACGCTTTGCCCCCGAGGGGCTAAGTGTCCGAGGTGGTTCCGTCAGCCGGTCTTGCCGGACAGTGCCACCAGCACACCGGCGATGGCGAAGTACTTGTTCGCACCCAGATCCCGGATGGTCTTGACCCCCAGGCCCTCTTGGAGAGCCTTGTCGTGGGCCTCGGTGAGCCCGGCCAGTGCCGACGGCGGTGCCGCCAGGATCTCTTCCAGCGTCGAGTTCTCGTAGGCCTTGTCAAGCGCCTTGGCCAGGTTGACTGAGATAGCCATCTTCGTCCCCTCGGGTAGCGACCGCACCGTTGCAGCCGTCGTCGCCAGCGTGGATCAAGATCGGCGGGTCGGCAACGTCAACCGGGGGATTACGCGCGATTCATCCTGATGTGTCGGTGCTGGATCGCGGATCATCGCTCCGTGACCCCCGAGGGGTCGTTGGTGCGTCCGAATTGTCCGACCGGGTGGCTGGATCGGCGTGATTCGCGCTCGAGCCACGCCGCCGAATGACACCTCGACGACCGGACGGCCTACCCTGGACGCCGATGACCTACCTCGATCACGCCGCCACCACCCCGGTCCTGCCGGAGGTGGTCGCTGCGATGTCCGAGGCGATGTCGAAGACCGGCAACGCCTCCTCGCTGCACACCTCGGGACGCGCGGCCAGGCGGCGGGTGGAAGAGGCCAGGGAGAGCATCGCGGCGGCGCTGGGCGCGCGGCCGAGCGAGGTGCTGTTCACCTCCGGTGGTACCGAGTCCGACAACCTGGCGGTCGCCGGGATCTTCCGGGCCAGGCGCGCCGTCGACCCCCGCCGCCGCCGCATCCTGGCCGCCGCGCTGGAGCACCACGCGGTGCTGGACGTCGTGGAATACCTGGTGGCGAAGGAAGGCGCGTCAGTCACCTGGCTCGAGGTCGACGACTTCGGCCGCGTGCACGCCGACACCCTGGCCGCCGCGATCGCCGAGGACCCCACCGACGTCGCGCTGGTCTCGGTGATGTGGGCGAACAACGAGGTCGGCACGGTCAACCCGATCCGCGAGCTCGCCGCGGTGGCGCATGTGCACGGCATCCCGTTCCACTCCGACGCCGTGCAGGCCGTTGGTCAGCTGGCCGTCGATTTCGAGCGCAGCGGCGCCGACGCGCTGACGGCGACCGGGCACAAGATCGGCGGCCCGACCGGTGTCGGGGTGCTGCTGCTGCGCCGGGGGATCACCGTGGTCCCGCTGGTGCACGGTGGCGGCCAGGAGCGCGGCGTGCGGTCCGGAACGCTGGACGTCGCCGGCATCCTGGGGCTGGCCGTCGCGGTCCAGGATGCGGTCACTCATCGCGCGAAGCGTGCCGCGACGCTCGCCAGGCTCCGCGACGAGCTGATTTCCGCGGTCACCCTGAGGATCCCCGACGTGGTGCTCTCCGGCGATCCCGGTCAGTCGCTGGTGGACGGCGGGCCGTCACGGCTCCCGGGAAATGCGCACCTGCGGTTTCCGGGTTGCGAGGGCGATGCCCTGCTCATGCTGCTCGACGCCAGGGGTATCGAGTGCTCCACCGGGTCAGCCTGCAACGCCGGCGTGCCCCGGCCGTCGCACGTGCTGCTGGCGATGGGACAGGACGAGCGGTCCGCGCGCGGCGCCCTGCGGTTCAGCTTCGGCCATACCTCGACCAGCGCCGATGTGCTGGCCGTCGACGAGGCGATCAGCCCGGTGGTCGAACGGGCTCGAAAGGCAGCGATGGCCGGAGCCCGTCGGCGATGAACACCGGTAGCACCGGTGCCGGCGCCGCCGGTTACCGTCGTGCCGCGCTGCGGGGATGCTGATGCGCGTGCTGGCCGCGATGAGCGGCGGCGTGGATTCGGCGGTGGCGGCCGCGCTGGCCGTCGACGCCGGACACGAGGTGACCGGCGTGCACATGGCGCTCTCCCGCACTCCGGGAACGCTGCGTACCGGATCCCGCGGCTGCTGCACGATCGAGGACGCGTTCGATGCCCGCCGGGTGTCGGATCTGCTCGGGATCCCTTACTACGTCTGGGATTTCAGCGAAGAGTTCGCGGAGGACGTGGTCGCGGACTTCCTGTCCGAGTACGCGGCCGGGCGTACCCCCAATCCGTGCCTACGGTGCA
The DNA here is from genome assembly GCA_038325895.1 of Mycobacteriales bacterium. Taxonomy (GTDB): domain Bacteria; phylum Actinomycetota; class Actinomycetes; order Mycobacteriales; family Nakamurellaceae; genus Nakamurella. The sequence continues at coordinate 1,140 of JBBQJM010000327.1, read as the reverse complement.
ACGAGAAGATCAAGTTCGCGGCCCTGCTGGATCGCGCGATCGCCCTCGGCTTCGACGCGGTGGCCACCGGGCACCACGTCCGGCTGCGGGACGGCGTGCTGCACCGGTCGGTGGACAGCGCCAAGGACCAGTCGTACGTCCTGGCCGTGCTGACCGCGGATCAGTTGGCGCACAGCATGTTCCCGCTGGGCGGGATGACCAAGCTGCAGGTCAGGGCGGAGGCAGCGCGCCGTGGATTCGCGGTGGCCGCCAAGCCGGACTCCTACGACATCTGTTTCATCCCGGAGGGCGACACCCACGGTTACCTGGTGGACAAGTTGGGTGCGCGGCAGGGCTCCGTGGTGGACGCTGAATCCGGTCAGGTGCTGGCCGAGCACGACGGCTTCTTCGCGTACACCATCGGACAACGCAAGGGGCTCAACCTTTCCCGGCCCGCTCCGGACGGCAGGCCGCGGTATGTCCTCGGCATCGAGCCCGTTTCCGGCACGGTGACCGTCGGGCCGGTGTCGGGCCTTGACGTCAGCGTGCTCACCGCCGACCGGGTGGTGTTCTCCCGCGGCGAGCCGCCGCAATTCCCGTTGCGGACCGTCGCCCAGCTGCGGGCGCACGGCGGCACTGCGCCGGCGTCGGCCGACCTGGTCGACGGGCGCCTCCGGCTCATCCTCGACGAGCCGCTTCGGGGGGTGGCGCCCGGTCAGACGGTTGTCCTCTACGACGCCGGCGACCGTTTCGTGATCGGTGCCGGAACCATCGTCAGGGCCGGCTGATGGCCGGCACGGAAGGCGGGATCGAGCTGAGCGGGATCGAGCGGAGCGGGATCGATCTGGGCGCAACGGGTATCGCGAGTGGCACGACGACCCAGACTCGACCGGACGAACCCGGCGATGCCGCCTCGGCGGGCGCCGCGGTGCCCGGTCGACGGGCGTGGCATGCCGGGGCGGCGACGGGAATCGGTTCACTACCCGGCGATTCCGCCGACGAGGCAACCCGAACCGTGGCGGGAGAACTGCCCGAGCTACCTCATCTGGTGGAACTTCCCGACCGCGGCGTGGGTGCCGACCTGGCCGGTCGGACCGCGGCCCTGCTGGTCGAGATCTACAGCGAGGTGGTTCCGTCGGGCTGGCGGATCACCCGCCGCCC
>JBBQJM010000326.1:0-5332 GCA_038325895.1 Mycobacteriales bacterium | reverse complement strand
GGGGTGATCGACACCGACACCCAGGGCCGCGCATGGCGTCTCGGGGTCACCGATGTGGCCATCGGCGCAGCCGGGGTCGAGGTACTCGCCGACCTGCGCGGTGACGTCGACGCGCACGGCAACGAACTGGTCGTCACCCAGGTCGCGGTGGGCGACGAACTCGCGGCCGCCGGCGACCTGGTCAAGGGGAAGCTGGACGCGGTGCCGGTCGCCGTCGCCCGCGGCCTGGGTGTCCTCGTCGAGCGGCCCCCCGCCCCGCCCCCCGGTGCACCCCCCTCGGCGCGGATCAACTTGCCCAGCGCGCATGAACCTGCGGGTTATGGGACTGAAGTGACGCAAGTCGACGATTTCAGCCGCGCCGACGATGTTGATCCGCGCCATCAAGGGGGCGCGCAGGTGCTGATCCGGCCGCGGGAGGAGGACCTGTTCCGGCTCGGGACCGACCTGTCGATCGCGCAGGGCAGGCGCGAGGCGGTGCTGCTGCGGCGGACCGTGCGGGAGTTCACCGGCGACCCGGTCGACCCCGCGGTGCTGACCAGGTGCGTCGACATCGCGCGGACCGCACCCGCCCCGCACCATACCGACCCTGTCCGGTTCGTCTGGGTGCGCGAACACCGCAGCGCACTGCTCGAAGCGATGCAAGCGGAGTGGGAGGCCGACCTGGCCTCCGACGGCTGGTCGGCGGACCGGATCGCCAAACGAACCGCCCGCGGACAGGTGCTGCGGGGAGCGACCGAGGTCGTCGTCCCCTTCATCACCGGTGACGGCCGGCATCACTATCCGGACGAACGTCGCCGGCTCGCCGAGCACACCATGTTCACCGTGGCCGGCGGAGCCGCGGTACAGGCATTGCTGGTCGCGCTGGCCGCCGAGGGGCTGGGCTCCGCTTGGATTTCCTCGACGATCTTCTGCCCCACCGTGGTCCGGTCGGTGCTCTACCTACCCACCGATTGGGAGCCACTCGGCGCAATCGGAATCGGCCATCCCGCAACCACTCCAACACCCCGGCCGCTGGCGACCGGCGGGGTGGTCCTGCGGTGACGGCCGACCCTCCGACGGCACGCACCACCGCCACCGCCACCGCCATCACCACAGCTCCGGCTGACGCAATCGACGCCGCCGTCGTCGCTGCGCATGCCCCACTGCACGCGGACGTGCGGGCCGTCCTGGGCCGGTGGGGGCCGCCCAGCGGCGCGCAGGACGCCCTCCGCGAGGCGTTCCTGACCCTGCTGGAGATCCGGCCCGACGCCACGGCCCGATCGTGCGTTCCCGGTCACGTCACCGCCAGCGCGATGCTGCTGTCCGCGGACCGGCGGTCGGTGCTGCTCACCTTGCACCCGAGGGTCGGCCGGTGGGTGCAGCTGGGCGGTCACTGCGAGCCGGAGGACCTGACGATCGCCGGGGCCGCCCTGCGCGAGGCGAGCGAGGAGTCCGGCATCGCCGACCTGAGGATCGATCCGGCACCCGTCCACCTGGACATCCATCCGATCACCTGCTCGCTCGGCCGGCCCACCCGGCATTTCGACGTGCGCTTCCGGGTCATCGCGCCCACCGGTGCGGTACCGGCGATGTCCGCCGAATCGGTCGACCTGCGGTTCTTCCCGGTTGACCAGCTCCCCGACGGGGTCGACGGCGGAGTCCGGGCCGCGGTCGCGTCGGCCCTGACCAAGCCCTGACCAAGCCCTGACCAAGCCCGGACCAAGCCCGGACCCAGCCCTGACCCAGCCGGACCCGGGCCTGACCCGCCCCAGCGAGCCGGGCTGACCCACCGCACACTGTGCTCGTGGGCAACGACGAAGCAGCGACGGCGGTACGGATCGCGGTGAACACCCGCAACGGCGAGGCGCTCGTGGCACTGCTGGATTCCGGACCGTGGCCCGAAATGTTGCAGTGGATCGGCGACGGGTTGATCATCGCCCTCGGTCAGCACGTCGATGGGGCCGCGGCGCTCGCGCGGACCTGCGTGGACCTGCTCCGAGAGCGCGGCTGGACCGGCGACGACGAGTTGGCCAACCAACTCGACGGGCTGACCGGCGCCGGCGCCACACCCCTGCTCCGTCCCCTCCCGGTCGATCTCGAAGAGCTCGCCATCGTGCTCGAGGGCGACCCGATGGACGGCGACGGCAGGGTGGATCTCCGCACCGGCGAGGTGTGGTCCCGTCCCGCGATCGATAACGCGCGGGAGTCGGGAGAGGAGTCAGAGGACGAGAGCGACGACACCGACCGGTGGTTGTGGGTGCGGAACCTCGGCTCACGCTCGGGCTACCGCGACATGCAGGAATTCATCGGGACGGTCGGCGACCCGGGCCGGGCCGACCGGCTGGCCATCGCCATCGAGGGACGCGGAGCGTTCCGCCGGTTCAAGGACGTCCTGGCCCGCTGGCCCGGCGAACTGGACCGCTACTTCGCCTTTTCCGACGAGCGGCACCGTGGCCGGGCCCGCGCCTGGCTGGCCGAGGAGGGGTACCGGGTGGGCGGCACCGCGCCGGGACCCTGAGCGCACTGACAACAGCGCACTCCCAACAGCGGGATCCCACCAGCGGAATCCCACCAGCCGAATCCTGGATCAGCTCTCCGCGGAGAACCGGATCCCACCGGCCGGCAACTCGACCCCCGGCCACACCCGGACACCGGCGATCAGCTCGCACCAGGCGCCTATCACCGCACCGTCGCCGATCACCGCATCGGTGATCACCGCGCCGTCACCGATCCGGGCGTTCGCCCCGATCACCGACCGGGTCACCCGCGCGCCGGCACCGATCACCGCACCGTCGAACACGACCGCACCATCGATGACGGCGCCCGCCCCGACTACGACGTCCCGGCCGATCGTGCTTCCGCCGGCCACGGTCGCGTCGGCGGCGACCGACGCACCGGGGAGCACCAACGCGGTACCGGTGGGCCCCGGCAGGGCGTCGGTCGGGGCGATCCCGGTCACCAGGTCGGCCGATCCGCGGACGAACGCGGCCGGCGTGCCCAGGTCCAGCCAATAGGACGCATCGACATGGCCGAACACCCGCGCTCCCGCAGCGAGCAGCCCCGGGAAGGTCTCCCGTTCCACCGACACGACGCGGCCGGCCGGGATGGCTTCCAGGACGCTGCGGCGGAAGACGTAACACCCCGCGTTGATCTGGTCCGTCGGCGGGTTGTCGGTCTTCTCCAGGAACGCCTGCACCCGCCCGTCGGGATCTGTCGGCACCGACCCGAAGGCCCGCGGGTCGGAGACCTTCACCAGGTGCAGCGTGACGTCGGCGTTGTTCTCGTGATGGGTGGCCAGCAGGGCCGAGAGATCGAGGCCCGACAGGATGTCGCCGTTGAACACCATCACGGTGTCCGCGCGCAGGATACCGGCGACGTTGCGAATCGCTCCCCCGGTGCCCAAGGGCTCGTCCTCGACCAGGTACTCGATGTCCAGTCCGGCCGCCGAGCCGTCACCGAAGTACTCGGTGAAAGTCTCAGCCTTGTAGGACGTGCCCAGAACGACGTGCCGAATCCCGACCTGGTGGATCCTGGACAGCAGATGCTCCAGGAACGGCACGCCGGCGGTGGGCAGCATCGGTTTGGCGGCCGACAACGTCAACGGCAGGAGCCTGGTGCCCTGTCCGCCGACCAGGACCACGGCGTCCACGTCGACCGGAGCGCACGGGGAGCCGTCGACCGGGACCTGTGAATGCGCGGGCACGGCGGGCTAGCCGACCGCGCCGGCGGCCTCGGCGACCGCGATGACGTATTGGCCGTAGGGCGATTTCGCCAACGACTGGCCGAGTTCGAGGCACTGCGCGGCGGTGATCAACCCGGCGGCAAGCGCAATTTCCTCCAGGCAGGAGATCCGCACGCCCTGCCGGTGCTCGAGCACCTGGACGAACTCCCCCGCCTCCAGCAGGGAATCGTGGGTGCCGGTGTCCAGCCATGCGAACCCGCGACCGAGATCGATCAGCGACGCCTTGCCCTTGGCCAGGTAAACGTTGTTCAGATCGGTGATCTCCAGCTCGCCGCGGGTGCTGGGACGCAGACTCTTCGCGTAGCGGACGACATCGTTGTCGTACAGGTAGAGGCCGGTGATGGCCAGATTCGACTTCGGCTTCGCCGGCTTCTCCTCGATGGAGATCAGCCGACCGGTGGAGTCCTTCTCGCCGACCCCGTAACGCTCGGGGTCCCGCACCGGGTACCCGAAGAGCACGCACCCCTCGATCCCGGAGGTCGCATTCTTCAGGGTCTGCGAGAAACCCTGGCCGTAGAAGATGTTGTCGCCCAACACCAGGGCGACCGCATCGTCGCCGATGTGGTCGGCGCCGATGATGAAGGCTTCGGCCAGACCGTTCGGTGCGGCCTGCTCGGCGTACGAGATATCCAGACCCCACTCGCTGCCGTCACCGAGCAGCCGGCGGAACCCGGCGTTGTCCTCGGGAGTGGTGATCACCAGGATCTCCCGGATCCCGGCCAGCATCAGCACGGACAGCGGGTAGTAGATCATCGGCTTGTCGAACACCGGCAGCAACTGCTTGGACACCGCGCGGGTGATCGGGTGCAACCGGGTGCCGGCACCGCCGGCCAGGATGATCCCCTTCATGCAGTCGTCCGTTCTGTGTGCTGTCGGTGGTGAGTCCGGCCCTCCGCCGGCCGGCGCTGCCGGACCCGTCGTGGTGGGCGCGCGGCGCGGCCTGCCGACCTTACCGGACAGGCCGTCACCGGGGGTGTCGTCGGCGCGGCGCCGACCACTGCTCGTCACCGGCCGGCGTCGTCCACCGGGTCGCGCGTGACCCGGTGCGCCTCCCGTCCGGCCGCCCAGACCGGGCATAACCTGCGAAACAGCGCGCGGCCGACCGGGTGCCGCCACCAAGGAGGCAGCACCGTGCTGGGTCCACTGGAACGTGCCGAAGCCATCTTCGCCAGGGCCCGCGGCCGACTGCGGGCCGGCATCGGGCCCGCCGAGGTCCGGTCCCCGATGGATGTGGACCCAACCGTGGCAGTGCCGCGTTCGGTGATCGTCGCGTGCGAGCCGCGGCAGGCCGACGCCACCGCCTGACGACACACCGCCTGACGACACACCGCAAGACGACACACCGCAAGACGACACACCGCCTGACGGCAGACCGCCAAAACGACACACCCGCCGGGTCCGCCGCCCTGGGGCCGGCGGACTCGGCCGCCGCTCCGACTCGGCCGGCCACCGCGTGAGTCAGTCGACCCTGCGGTCCGGGATCGCGGCCCCGCCGGCCACCGTGGCCGACCGCCGCGACAACTGTGCCCTGACGGCCAACCCGATGCCAAGGATCCAGCGCAACGGCGCCTGCCAGCGCGCCGGGTCCCGCCGGGACAGGTACCGGTTGGC
>JBBQJM010000325.1:0-5341 GCA_038325895.1 Mycobacteriales bacterium | reverse complement strand
TCCTGTCCCGCGGGTCCGATCCGGCCGGCATCGAGCAGATCCCCGGCGAGAAACTGTTCTTCCTGCAACTGGCCGAAGTGCCCTACATGGACAGAGACATGGGCGTCCTGCAGTGGAGCCGGCGCGACCCCAGGTTCGCCTGTTACATCCTGGGCGGAACGGTGGCCCGTGGTGGCCTGACGATGTCCGGCCGGTGCGGACCCCGTCATAGATCCGCGCGTCGCTGAACCCGTCGCTGAACCCGTCGCTGAACTCGGGGAGATCGAGCCGCCGCTCTTGGACCCGGTGGAATTTTGACATCGTTGCCTGGCTTGGGGCGACCCTCTAGGGTGACCGGTGAGTGCGGGGTCTGACCTGCCGCGCCGTGGTCGCGATCGGCGGACAGGTCGCTCGCCGGTGACGATCGTCCCCGCATTCCGACCCCGCCGTTGATGGGATTCCGACCAGCGGGAGCTTGACGGAAGCGACTCGGTACGACGGAAGGATGGCGGGATGGCACCCGAACTGCCCGAGACACTGCGCGAGGTCGCCGAAAGAGCGGCCAACGTGCTCGCGCCGGAGACAGACCTCTTCGAGGACACCGATGCCGCAGGCTTTCGCGACGCCTTGACCCAGGCGCTGCGTGCGTCGCTGCGACATCCGGTCCGGCCGGTCCGCGCCGGGGTGCAACTGACCGCCGATCTGGTGAAGATCCCGGTCGTCTCGTCGCTGCGCTGGCTGGGCCGCACGCCACAGCCGCCGGTCGAAGTGGACCCCAAGGACCGCCGGTTCGCGGCTCCCGCCTGGGACACCAACCCGCTGTTCTACGGGATCAGGCTGGCCTACCTGGCGGCGGCGCGTTCCGCAAGGGACGTCGTGGGCTCGGCGACGCTCGAGGCGGAAGCGGCACGCAAGGCGATGGTGGCGCTCGACCTGCTGATCGACGCGGCCGCGCCGACCAATTTCCTGCCCACCAACCCGGCCGCCTTGCAGCGGGCCTTCGACACCGCGGGTGCGAGCCTGATCAAGGGTGCCCGGAATTTCGTCGGCGACGTCCGGCACAACGGCGGCAAACCCAGCCAGGTCGACACCAGCGGCTTCACGGTCGGTGAAAACCTAGCCTGCACGCCGGCAAAGGTGGTGTACCGCAACGCGTTGATGGAGCTGTTGCAGTACGAACCGCAGACAGAGCAGGTGCACGCAGCCCCGCTGCTGTGCAGCCCGCCGTGGATCAACAAGTACTACATCATGGACCTCGCGCCCGGCCGGAGCTTCATCGAATGGGCCGTGCAGCACGGCCGCACGGTGTTCGCGATCAGCTACAAGAACCCCTCCGCCGATATGTACGACACCACCATGGACGACTACCTGGTGCACGGCCCGCAGACGGCGCTGGACGTCGTCGAGGAGATCACCGGGGCTCACACCATCGACATCGTCGGGCTCTGCCTGGGTGGCGCGATGACCGCGATCACCGCGTCGTACCTGACCCAGGACGGGGACAGCCGGATCGGCTCCTTGACCCTGCTGAACACGATGCTGGATTACGCCGAGCCCGGTGCGCTCGGTGTGTTCACCGATATACGCACGGTCGAGCGGCTCGAGAAGAAGATGCTGAAGGCGGGCAGGCTCGAGGGCGAGACCATGGCCGGCACCTTCGACATCCTGCGGGCCAACGACCTGATCTTCAACTATGTGGTGTCGAACTGGCTGATGGGCCAGCCACCCCCGGCGTTCGACATTCTCGCCTGGAACGCGGACAGCACCCGGATGCCGGCCGCTATGCACGCGTTCTACCTGCGGAACTTCTATGTCGAGAACAACCTCGCCGCGGGGACCATGCAGATCGCCGGCAAGACCATCGATCTCAGCGTGATCAAGAACGCGACCTACGTGGTCAGCGCGATCAACGACCACATTGTGCCGTGGGAGTCGGCGTACAAGTCGGTGGGCCTGGTGAGCGGGCCGGTGCGGTTCGTGCTGGGCAGTGGCGGGCACATCGCGGGCATCGTCAGCCCGCCGGGGCCGAAGGCCTGGCACATGGTCAGCGAGGACGAGTTGGCGCCACCGAGCACTGGTGCGGCGTGGCAGGTTGTCGCGCAGCGGCGTTCCGGCTCGTGGTGGGATGACTGGACGGCGTGGTCGGAGGCGCATTCCGGCCCACTGCAGGACCCGCCGCCGATGGGCAGCACCAAGCACCCCGTGCTGGGCGCCGGCCCCGGGGGCTACGTCCTCACCTGAGCGCTGCTTCCCTAGACCGCCGATGGTCTCTGCTTCCCACGATGGCCGATGGTCGACTGCTCGGCCCGATCGCCCGCGTCGCCCCCCGGTTCGGCGCGGATCATTTTCGGCCGCGCGGATGAAGTGGTGCGTTTGCGTCACTCCAGTCCCACAACCGCCACGTTCGGGCGCGCCGGCGAAGTTGATCCGCGCCTGAAAGGGGTCTCAGCCGCTGACGGCCAGCGCTGCGGGCTCGCGAAGGGCAGGTCGCGTGTCGGGCGTCGCCCGACAGCCCCCGGGACAGGCTCTTGGAGGCGATGGCCAACGCGGCCATCACCGTCTGCAGCTGGTTGCCGACCGCGAGCTCGATCGCGGCGCGGGTCGGTGGTGGAACTGCGCCTGGTCCGCGACGAGGCCGAGACCATCCTGGCCGAGGTCGCCGCCGCGAATGGCGTCACCTTCGATATCCCGATCGGCACGATGATCGAGTTGCCGCGCGCCGCGTTGCCCGGGCACAGGATCGCTGACGCCGCCGACTTCTTCTCCTTCGGCACCAACGACCTCACCCAGACCACCTGGGGTTTCTCCCGCGACGACGTGGAGTCATCGGTCTTCGCCACCTATCTGGGGAAGGGCGTGTTCACTGTGTCGCCGTTCGAGACCATCGACGGTGACGGCGTCGGGCGGCTGGTGCAGATCGTCGCGGAGGAGGGCCGGCGTATCAAGCCCGGCCTCGAGCTCGGGGTCTGCGGCGAGCACGGCGGCGACCCCGAATCCATCCATTTCTTCCACGTCGTCGGGCTGGACTACGTCTCTTGTTCGCCGTTCCGGGTACCAGTCGCCAGGCTCGAAGCGGGAAGAGCCGCGGTGCTTTGACCCCCGGTACGGCACCGGGGCCGGTGAGGACGTCTGCGGCCCCGGGGCTCCGGCGTCGCCCTGACCGTGTCCGGCCCCGGGGCTCCGGCGTCGCCCTGACCGTGTCCGGCCGGGCCTTGTCCGCCGCTGGTCGAACTTGTCGGTGGGTGGTGCCCGTCAGTTTGCGGCGCCGAGCTCGAGGGCGAGCACCCCACCGCCCACCAGCACCAGACCACCGACCTGGACCAGGGTGAGGGAGTCGCCCAGGAACAGCGCGCCGACCAGCGCGACCAGCGCGACCCCGACAGCCGCCCAGATGCCGTAGGCCACACCGATCGACATGCCCCGCTTGAGCACCTGGGACAGCAGGATGAATGCGCAAACGTATCCGACGACGACAATGACGCTGGGGACGAGTTTGCTGAAGCCTTCGGACAATTTCAGCGAAATGGTGGCGGTCACCTCGGAGAGGATTGCCCCGGCCAGCAACAACCATTCCATCTGATATCCCCCTCTACCGTGCCTGGTTTCGCGCGGTGCGTCCTGACAGTGCCCCACCTTGCGTCCTGACAGTGCGCCACATGCAGGTTAGGCACCGCGAACCGGATGCGCGCGCCGAGCTGCCGATCGCGCGGGCGAACCCAGATCAACGCTGATGAACGCTGGTGAATGTCGCAATGGGGACCTTTGCGATGACCTTCGGCACTGTCCCCCCGACCCCACCGCTGGCACAATTCGCCGCGTGGGCGGGACGAGGTCCGATTCGCGGCGCCGGTGGAGGTGGCCGGCGCGATCGATGGTGACGGCTTCAGGGGACAAAGGAGCGCGGACCATGGTCAACCGTTACGGGCGGGCAGCGTTGGCGGGTGGACTCGCGGTGATCCTGGCAGGCTGCGGCTCGGGATCCGGAGCCGAGGCACCGGCATCATCACCGTCGACCTCGGCCGCCGCGAGCACGTCAGCAGCTGGACCATCGTCCACCCCACCGGCGACGACATTCGCCGGATCACCGTCGGTGGTGGACGACGCCGGAGCGTCTGCTGTCACCAATGCCGCTGCCGGGTATTGCGTCGCCCAGGGCGGGCAGGTCCAGACGAGGACGGCGGATTGGGGCACCAACGGCGATCAGCAGAGTTGGCTCGCGCTGGGCGGAGCGACCGACATGTGCCGGTTCCAGGCGGACGACGAAGGCGGATCGCGCATCTACGTCGATCTCACCACCCTGGACTCGACTCGGCCGACGCTGGCCGGCCTGGCCTACCTGGCGAAGGAGCCGATGGCACCCAGCTCGGGCGGCGTGAACCCCGCGACCGGCTACTGCTCGGATCTGAGCGGGTCCTCTGCTTTCGGACCGGGCGGCACCTCCGGCGGCGGATGGGTGGCCGCCGATGACCCGGTCGACGCGGTCGTCGCGCTGTGCGTGTTCGCGGACCTGTCCTTCATCGACGAGTGGGGGCTGGCCTACCACTCCAACGGCGATATCCGTGGGGCGGACCTGGCCACGATGATGAGGTACCAGCCCGGAGCCGACGTCCCGCCGATGTTCGTCGAGCAGACCGCGGCTCCCACTTCCTGAGCGTGCTGGTTGAAGGCGTGTTGGTCATACCCCCACCAGACCCGGGGCGCCCACGTCGGTCGTCGCCGGCTGCGGGGCAGGCCTGCGGAGCGCGGGCTCGTTGAGCCTGTCCACCCGGCGGTTTGACATCCGGGAAACCCCGTACGTAGCCTGAGATCCAGTGCTCCGCGGGCCGCAAGGTCCGCAGCGAGCAGTGTTCCCGAGACGTCGACTCCTAGGGGCGGCCGGAGGCCGTCTCAGTTGACGAGCGAAGAGGGGACGGGCCGGGCAGCTTGACACTGCGAACCGGGCCGCGTAACGTTACGAAGGTTGCCCCCCAACCGGTCCACAAGGCCATGAGGGGTGCGCGTCCGTTCTTTGAGAACTCAACAGCGTACCGATAGTCAGTGCCAATTATGGTCTGGTGCTGGGCTTTACTGTTGCCTGTGTGGTGGTGGTGGTCTGGTGTTGGGCTTGTTTTGATGTACAAATTTTCGAGCTAGTTTGCTCGTGTTTGTGCTTGTGATCGAGCGTCTGTTTTGGCAGGCGTTTCTCCTTTTGTTGATCGGGTGGCTTTCGGGTTGCCACGGTTATATGCATTCAATGGAGAGTTTGATCCTGGCTCAGGACGAACGCTGGCGGCGTGCTTAACACATGCAAGTCGAACGGAAAGGCCCGCTTGCGGGTACTCGAGTGGCGAACGGGTGAGTAACACGTGGGCAACCTGCCCTC
>JBBQJM010000324.1:0-5373 GCA_038325895.1 Mycobacteriales bacterium | reverse complement strand
TGGGTTCCCCGGGGTCAAAGCGGTCGTCCCGGCGGGCCTTCGCCGCGGTCAATAGGCAGTACCGGCTGGGGGCACGCGCGGGTGCACCGGCCGTGGGTGACCGAACCGGGGATCAGGGTTGCGCCCCCGGGGGATGCTGGCGCTGCGACCTACCTCCCGTCGGGTGGGTCGGGACCTTCGGTCCTGTCGGGTGAGGGTGCCGGGGGTGTTCGCTGAACTGGTGGCGCCGCACTGGTGGTGGTCACCGATGCGAGCCGTTGCCGTGCTTGGTTCGTCGCCTGGGCTGACCAAGGGAGGGCACGGGAATGACACCGTTGCCGGGAACGAGTGGGCGAGAGCCGACCGGAATCGAGTTGCTGCATCAGGTCCGCATGGTGGCCATGGATCTGCCGTTGTTCGTCACGGCGCCGCTGTTTCGGCAGTGGCACCTGCGATGGGGCGCGACACCCACCGAGGTGGCCTCGGCCTTGCCGGGTGACGACCTATTGCCCCATGCCCGGTTCCGGTGCACTCGGGCCGTCACGATCGATGCACCACCCGGAGCGGTCTGGCCTTGGTTGGTGCAGGTGGGGTGCCTGCGTGGCGGCTTCTACAGCAACGACCTGCTGGACAACCTCGGCCGACCCAGCGCACGCGCCATCGTCCCCGAACTGCAGACGCTCGAGGTCGGTCAGTGGGTGCCGATGTCGCCGACCACCCCGACCCTCGAGACGGCCTTCAGGGTCGACGGTTTCGAGACCGACAAGTGGCTGTTGTGGCGGAAACCGGACAGCGCCTGGGTCTGGCAGCTGACCGAGCCCGATCACGGGACGACCCGCCTGGTGACCCGGGTGCACGCCGTCTACGACTGGCGCAAACCGGGGCTGGCAGCGCTCGGGGTGCTGCTGATGGAATTCGGCGATTTCGCGATGATGCGGCGAATGCTTCTCGGGATCAAGGACAGAGCCGAGACTCTGCACCACTGCGGTCAACCGACGCCGATCACCGATGGGGCTCGACCATGAGAGACTCCGGCATCCTCAATCCGCCCCGGCCGCCGGGTCCTGATCCGTCCGTGCCAGCTCCGCCTTCACCGTCAGCCGCCGGGCGGCTGGCCCGGGTTTTGTCGCCGGTGTGGTCCCGCCGCTGGATCGGCGCGGCCGTCGGCGTCGGACTCGGCGGCATCCTCGGCGTGATCCTCGCGGTCACGATGCCACGCGGGCCGATGACCACCTCGCAGGCGTTGATCGCCATGCTGACCTGCCTGCTGGTGGGCGGGACAGCCGGACTGGTCATGCGATCGAGGTGGGCGATGGTGCTGGCGCCCGCGGTGTTCATGATGGTCTTCGAACTGGTCAGGGTCGGCACGGACGGACCGACGGTCGACGCGATCAACTTCACCAATATCTACGGCGTCATCGCGTTCGTGGTCGGCCGCGGGTTCACCGGCCTGCTGACCGTCCTGCCCATGCTGGTCGGCGCGGTCTACGGCGCCGCGCTGGCCCGACGGGTCGACCGAACGACCAACCCCACCCCGGCAGGTCCGTCCTCGCACCAGTTCTGGCCGATCACCCGGCGGGTGGCGGCCGCGTTGACCGCCGTCGCGGTGTTCGCCCTCGCGGTGCTGATTGCCCGCCCGCCCGGCACCGACCCGATCCTGTCGGCGGACGGCAGCCCTGACCCGGCCGCGGTGGCCGAGCTCACCCAGGTGCCGATCGGCGGTCACGAACAGACGATCATGATCCGCGGCGCCAACGTCGACTCCCCGGTGTTGCTGTTCGTGGCCGGCGGGCCGGGCGGCACCGAAATCGGGACGATGCGGCTGTTCGGCGCCGCTCTCGAACAGGACTTCGTGGTCGCCACCTGGGATCAACGGGGCGCCGGGAAGTCCTACCCCGCACTGGATCCCACCTCGACGCTGACACTGGACCAGTCGATCCGAGACACCATCGAGGTCACCGAGTACCTGCGGAACCGGTTCGACGAACAGAAGATCTATCTGGTCGGGCAGTCCTGGGGCACCATCGCCGGCGTGCTCGCCGCCGCGCAACGACCCGACATGTTCCACGCCTACATCGGCGTCGGACAGATGGTCGATCCGAAGGCGACCGACCAGATGTTCTACGCCGACACCCTCGCCTACGCAGTGCGCACCGGGAACACCGCGCTGGCCGACCAGTTGGCCGCCACCGGTCCACCGCCGTATGCGAACGTGCTGGATTACGTGCCCAGTGTGTTCACCGGCGAGCCGCTGTGGAACAACTACCCCGGGCGCAGCGGTGCCACCGAGATGCCCGCCAACCTGTACGTGCGGGAGTACTCGTTGCTGGAGCAGGTGCACAGCCTCGGTGCGTTCTTCGACACCTTCGCGGTGCTGTATCCGCAGCTGCAGAACATCGATTTCCGGGTCGACGTCCCCACCCTGCAGGTGCCGGTCTACCTGCTGCAAGGCATCTATGAGGCCCGGGGTCGGGAGGTGCTCGCCGAGGAATGGTTCAGCCACCTGCAGGCACCGACCAAACAACTCATTGTGTTCGACCACTCCGGGCACCGCCCGTTGTTCGAGGAACCGGCCCGTTTCCACGACGTCATGACCGGAACCGTCCTCGGCCAGACCTACCCCCAATAGATCCGATTCTGCGGCGGCAAACCCCGTGCCCGCCGGCGCCCCCGCGGTGGGCACGGGACGCAGAGGGATTGCGGCGACTCGGGTCGCGCCTTACGCACCCGAAGGCACGCCCAGGTCCACGACAGCTCCTGCGCATCAGCGTGCAGCGGACAATGCTGATAGCCGGAGTTAAGGCTCAAGTGGCTGGTGAGGGGCGAGCAGAACGCCACCAGACTTAGCCGCGTAGGCTATCCCAGCTGCTCCGACAGTAACGAGCAGGAGCAGGCCGCTGAATCCGGCGATGGTGAGAGGGTCCGGGGCGGTGACCGGTTGCCCGCGCAGCGCCTGACACAGCGTCAGCGCCACCAGGCCGATGTAGGCGAAAGCGCCGAGGAGCACGATGCGAATGCGGGTGCGTTCCTGGAACCGGCGTGCAGCTGGCATCAACGTCAACACGATCGCCAGTAAACGCCAGCATCTGCAAGTGGGTTCGGTTGATCACGAAGCTTTCTATTTTGCTTCATCTGCCGTCTGCAATCCTATTTTGATCCGCACGGCTTCTAATTCCAATTGCTTCATTGGAGCCTTTATGCTTTGTTACGATGGCGATAATAGGAAGTGGCATTCCCATGAATACCACTACAGTTGAAACTATCCAATAGCTGGGATCCATTTCTCGTTTCTGCTTCTCGATATTAGAATCGGTCGAGTCGAGCAGGGTCTTGATCTTCGCGGCAGCGGGCATCGCGGCTGCCGCCCCTCCCGCCTCACGATCGCGAAGCGGGGGCGACCTGAGTCCTGGCCGGCTCGGCGGATGATCTCTTACCTGCCCTGAGGAGTAGCCAGAGCCCGAACCATCCCTCGGCAAGGACGGCGGGGACGGACACGATCGTGATGAACAGCGTCTCGTAGTCGTTGTAGTTGCTCAGGACGGTGTGGGCCAAGGTGTCGGTCACGTAGGCGGCGCCGGCGGCGATCAGGACGTAGCCGAGTGCCTTCGGTGCGTAGCGGGACTGGAGGACGAGGCCACCGAGCAGGACCAGGTGGATCCCGAAGGCGGCCAGGCCGATCAGCCAGGTCGAGTTGAAGGCGTCAAGGGCGAGGAGCGCTTGAGCGTTTCGTTGGGTGCTCTCGATGACGGTGAGCGGTCCGTGATCGCTGAGTAGTTGTAGTGCTTGGAAGTAGTGGACGAGGGCTGCGCCGAGGAAGACGGTGTAGACGAGCCGGAACCAGGCGGTGAGCAGCGCGAGGTCTCGGTTGGCCCTCCGGAAAACGATGTAGAGGGCCCAGGCGAGAAGCACGTCGAGGAAGAAGATGGCCAGGAAGGCCACCATGCCGAGGCGGAAGAGCCCTTCAAACTCAGCGATGTTGGCTGCGGTTGCCTGGGCATCGCCGGAGACGATTAGACCTTCCTTGACGACGAAGTTCGCGAACACGCCGAGGACGAACAAGATCACGTAGCCGACGCCGGCAATGCGAGCAGCGGTTCTCGGGTTGGTGTCGCGGTGGCCCGGTGCCATCCAGGTGGCCGGACGGTTGGTCGGTTGCTGAGCAGTCGTATTCATAGGCATTCCGTTGTTGGGTTCGTGCTCGAGTCCGCGGGTTTTGTGCTGATGCCATGCGGTGATCGCCAGTCTCAGCATCGCAGCGTCATGCGGCCGGGGACCTTACGATCAACTGACGTTCACCTGCGCGGATTCGCTAGTGATGGCGGCATGGTCACAACGACCTGACCGGCGGACCAGGGGAATCGATTTCGACAGTGGGAGACGCACGGTCGGCTTCAGCGGATTTGAATTGGACGCCGTTGCAGCGCGTCCTCGTCCGCTGCCGCAGCGGCAAACTGCAGCCTCACCAGCCACGATTGCTGGCACAACGACTCCGACTCGAGCAGTTCCTGGCCGGCGACCAGCAGCACGTGGGCATGTCGTCCCCGGGGTACGCCCCGGCGGTAGGCGGGATTCTCAGGCAGGTGGTCGCGCTCGAGGACGGTCACGTGATCGACATGATCGCTCAGGACACGCGCGGTAACCAGGCCAGACATGCTGGCGCCGATGACGATGACGATGACGATGACGATGACGATGACGATGACGATGACGATGACGATGACGATGACGATGACGATGACGATGGCGTGGGTGGTGCCATGTGGTGCGCTCATGTGTCTCTCATCTCCTCGTAGGAACCGGCGCCTGACGACCTCGGGTGAAACGAGCATGGGCGGGCCGCAGGCCCGTTCGATACTCCGTGAGCGGCTGAGGAACGTCTGAGGGAACCCCCGGGTTCGCGACTCGGCCTCAAACCACAACGATCGACCCAACGGCACGTCGCGCTGCGGCGGGCGACCCCGGGCTCCCCACTCTCACCAAAGCCATCCAGGCGTTCAGCGGCAGACCTGGATGGAATGGACATGGACACCCGTCGATGGGTGATGGACGACGCAGTGCGGGGCGGATGCCGTGGTTGATTGCCCGGGTGGTGTGATTGCGAACTGGATCCAAGCGTGCACAGTCATGCCTGGACGTGGCTAAGTGGTCAGATTCGTAAGTTCGTCGGGGGTTCAGGTCCAGGCGGTGGGGTCGCCGAGGTAGAGGCCGCAGGCGGTGTCCAGGGCGTCTTCGGGGGCGCCGGCGAAGGCGCCGGTGGGCAGGACCGAATCTTGGTAGCCGTCTTTGCTTTGTCAGCAGCGCAACACCGCTATCCCCCAAGCGCTGCGGTGAGGCCTTGAACGTGCTCGGCCCCGTCGATGATCTGCGCGCTCGACGGTTTGAGCACATCACCAA
>JBBQJM010000323.1:0-5378 GCA_038325895.1 Mycobacteriales bacterium | reverse complement strand
GGGGGCGTCCGCGCGCCTGGACCGGCTGATCTCCGACCTGCTGGACCTGGCCAGGCTCGGCGCGGACGGATTCCATCTCGACCTCGGACCGACGGATGTGGCCGCGCTCGTCACCGAGATGGCCCGGGTCTGGCGGGTGCGGTGCGCGGCGCGGGGTGTGCCGTTGGTCGTCGATGTTCCGCGAGGCGGTGTCGTGGTGACGACCGACTCCCGCCGGGTGCGTCAGGTACTCGACGGGCTGGCCGAGAACGCGCTCCGGGTGCTGCAGCCCGGGCAGCCGTTGGTGCTGCACGTTGGCTGGGCAACCGCTGCGGACGGCAGCAGTGCCGTGCTGCAGGTCCGCGACGGCGGGCCCGGCCTGGCTCCGGAGGACTACCCGGTGGCCTTCGAGCCCGGCGTGCTGCACGAGCGCTACCGCGGGCTGCGACCAGGTGGCGCTGGCTTGGGCCTCGCGCTCGTGCACAGCTTGGTGCGACGATTGGGAGGCTCGGTGGTCGCTTCGCGTGCCCCGGAAGGCGGGGTCGCCATGACGATCCGGCTGCCGTTGGACGGTGCTTCGCTCTCCGCCGACCGGCTACCGGACCAACAAGAGGCTGGCCCGTCGTGAATGCCGTGGGATGATCGCGCGACAGCTACCGGCACAGCGGGTGAATCTTCCTGTCGTGACAAACTCGACCGGGTGAGGCAGAGTCAGGAAGGTAGCCCGTTCGCCGGAGTTGGTCAAGGCTGGGGACCATGAATCACCGGGGTTTCGTGGGGTGGGGCTGTGCGGTGCACGCACACACAGACGGGCGCTGCCGAGGATCGGGTCAGCGAGTGAGTGATCGGCGACCGGATGGGGCCGCCGCCCGCCGGACGCCATCGACGGCAGGTTCGTCATGACCCAACCGCCCACCACCGACGGAACCAGCCCGGTGTCGGTGACGGCCCCCGGCCCGAGCGGGAGCCCGGCGACCGCGTCGGCGAGCAGCGGCCAGATCCCTGTGGACTCCGGGGTCGCGGCCGATCCCACCGGCAGTGGCCCCCCCGGCGACACCGCGCCCGGAGGCAGGTCGCTCGACGGCGATAGCTCGTCCGCCGGTGCCAGGCACCGCAGCGGGAGTTCAGCCAGTGGCCTGCGTGCGCGGCTGGTGGTGCTGGTGGTCGCGGTGGCGGTGCTCGTCGCGCTGGTGTTCACGGTGGCTGCCGTCTTCCTGGTGCGCGGCAAGCTGACCGACGCGAGCAGCGTCGTCCTTGCCGATCAGGCGAATCTCGTGGCCGCCGGGTTACCGGCCGATCCGACCGCGAGAAGCGCTGCACTGAAATCGATGTCAACCGTGTTGGAACGTCAGGGCATCGTCGTGGTATCGATCGGCGCCGACGGTGCGCTGCCGACGTCCGACCGGTTGGCAGTGCGGGCGGCGCGCGACGCCGGGGCCGGCCGCGCGGTTGATGGGGCCTCGGTGTCGGCGACATCGTCGATTGACGGAGACGTGCGGTTGGTCGAGGCACGCTCGACCGCGTCCGGCGGATTCGCTCTGGTCACTCTGGCGAGCGGCACAGTGCCGCTGCAGGATTCGCTGGAACGTCGGCTGCTGGTCGCCTTGCTGATCGGCACCGTCGTGGCCATCGCGGCTGGCCTGTTCGCCGCGCGTTCGCTGTCCGCCTCGCTCCGCCGCGCAGCAGCACTTGCCACGTCGATGAACGGTGGCGATCGTCAGGTGCGGATCCCGATCACCGGCCCGCGGGAGGTTGCCGAAGTTTCGGTGGCCCTCAACGGCATGGCAGATGCGTTGCAGCGCAGCGAGAGCAGCGGTGGCGGGGGATGGCCGCCGGTCCCCGCGAGCCTGGCCGCGCAGGGTGATCGACTCGTGGCTCCGGCGCCCGCACCGCCGCCTGCCAGTCCGCGGCCGTCGGCAGATGCGTTCGCCGACGGGCAACTCGCGCGGTCCGACGGGCTGCTGCCGGTGAGTCAGGAGTCGGGCCACTCCGACGGCCCGAACCCCGCCCTAGGTGGGTTGGTGCCGATCACTGACGAGGCAGTCGGGGCGTCCGGCGCCGACATCAGGGCGTTCCACCTCGATCCCGCGCCAACGGATCTGCGTGGGCTGGTCAACCAGGTCGGGCAGGCCTGGCGGGCGCGGTGCGACTCGGCGGGTATTTCGCTGATCGTCGAGGTGCCCGCGGATTCGGTGGTCGTCACCAGCGATACCCGCCGGCTCCGGCAGGTCCTGGACGAGCTCGCCGAGAACGCAGTGCGAGTTCTCGAGCCAGGTCAGCCGTTGATCCTGCACTTGGGCCGGGAAGCGGACCACGCCAGTTCCGGGCCGCGGGCCGGCTCGGGGATGGCGGTCCTCCAATTACGCGACGGTGGTCCGGGCCTGACGTCGGAGGACTTCCCGGTGATGTTTCAGCAGGGCGTGCTCCGCGAGCGGTACCGGGGCATTCGATCGGGTGGTGCGGGTCTGGGGCTGGCCCTGGTGCATCGCCTGGTGCTGCAGCTCGGCGGGACGATCGTGGCGTCGCCCGCACCCGAGGGTGGGGTGGCCGTGACGATCCGGCTGCCGGTGACCACGGGTGGGGCACCATGACCGGGTGCCCACCGAGCTGACCGAGCTGACCGAGCTGACCGAGCTGACCGAGCTGACCGAGCTGACCGATCCGACCGAGCTGCTGGCCGGGGCCCGGGTGTTCGCCGTCCCGCTGATCGAGCGGTTCCGGGGTGTCATCGTGCGCGACGGCGTGCTACTGCGCGGCCCCGCGGGTTGGGCGGAGTTTGCACCGTTCCACGACTACGCCGATGCCGACTGCGTCCCCTGGTTACGCGCCGCGATCGACACCGCGACCGTGCCCTGGCCCACCGCGGTGCGGCGGCGCATCGAGATCAATGTGACCGTCCCCGCCGTGAGCCCGGAGCGGGCCGCGGAACTCGTGCGGGCCTCGAGCTGCCGGACCGCCAAGGTGAAGGTCGCCGACCCAGGCACATCGGTGTCGGACGACGCGGCGCGGGTGGCCGCGGTCCGGTCGGCGCTGGGTCCGGACGGGCGGATCCGGGTCGACGCGAATGCGACCTGGACCGTGGACGAGGCGGTGCGCGCGATCGCCGAGCTGGACGACGCGGCCCAGGGTCTGGAGTATGTCGAGCAGCCGTGCCGCTCGTTACCGGAGCTTGCCGAGGTGCGGGCCCGGGTGCGCCCGCCGATCGCGGCGGACGAGTCGATCCGGCGCGCGGCCGATCCCGAGCGGGTGGCGCTGGCCGGGGCGGCGGACATTGCGGTGATCAAGGTGGCGCCGCTCGGCGGAGTGGCTGCGGCCCTTCGAGTTGCCCGGGCGGCCGGGCTTCCGGTTGTCGTCTCGTCCGCGATCGATACGTCGGTGGGACTCGCCGCCGGGCTGGCACTGGCGGGCGCGCTCCCGGAACTCCCGTTCGCCTGCGGGCTCGGCACCCGGGCGCTGCTGGCGTCGGACGTCACCAGCACGCCGGCGGGGGAGTCGGGGGGGTTCATCGAGGTGCCTTCCACGGCCCCGGAGCCGGACCGCTGGGCCGACGTCAGGGCCGATCGGCCGACGGCCGACTACTGGTTCGACCGACTCCAAAGGGTGGCCCGGCTGTTGGACGCGTGATCGCGTATACCCCCTGCTCAGGGCTAGCGGTTGGTGATCATCGCGACTGTCCACGATCGGGTTGCCGGGACCTTCGTCCCTGGACACGCGGCGGCCGTTCGGCGCATTCTCACGTCATGACCGAGCTTGCCGAAACGCATTTCTCCGATCTGACGGACGAGGAATCCTGGGAGCTCCTTCGGGAGCACTTCTTCGGCCGGCTTGCCATCAGCGTGTCCGACCAACCGGAGATCTTTCCGTTCAATTACATCGTGCAGAACGGGACGCTGGTCTTCCGGACGGCGCAGGGGACGAAGCTGGCCGGCCTGACCGTCAACGAGCACGTTGCCGTGGAGATCGATGGGTACCACGTCACCGGTGGCTGGAGCGTGGTGGTGAAGGGCCGCGCCCGTGCGGCGGAGTGGGGCGAGGACTTCGAGCTGGCCCGGACCTCCGGACTCAAGCCGTGGGTCGGCACCCGGAAACAGGTCTTCGTACGGATCACCCCCGATCAGGTGACCGGGCGTCGATTCCTGTTCGGACCGGAACCCGACGACATCTGACCCCTGAGACTCCTCTGACGTCGCCGGGCCGCGCATTGAGCGGGGTGATCGGCAGCTCCGGGAAGCGCCCGCTGACATCGTCGCGGTGCTCGACGGGCGCTACGACCCGAGCCCCGATGCGCTGCTGGATGTGTACGTCCCAGGTGCGGACGCTCGCACCGGGGCGGTGCTGCCGATCGTGGTGTGGACGCACGGTGGTGCCTTCGTCGGCGACAGCAAGGACGAGATCGCGACAGCAAGGACGAGATCGGCGGCTACCTACGGATGACGCCGATCACGGTTTCGCCGTTGTCGGTATTCGTTGCAGGCTGGCTCCGGAGGCCGGTACCCCGTGCCGATCCGGCAGGTAGCGGCCGCGCTCGGGCACTTGCAGGGTCAGGCCGCGCGGTTGCACCTCGACCCGCCCCGGATCATGCTGGTCGGCGACTCCGCCGGCGCTCAGTTCAGCGCTCAAGTGGCCGCCCTGATCACCAAAACGGGCTACGCCGAAGAACTCGATATCGCCTTTGTCGATTGACCCCGGCCAATTGCGCGGCGTCGCGCTGTGCTGCGAGATCTTCGACATTCGCCGCGATCAACAACAACGGGCCTTTCAAGAATGTGCTCTACGCCGTTGGGTGGGCGTACTCCAGCACCCGTCGTTACCGGGCGAACAGCTCATTCACGTCGACGATCTCGGTGCCGGAACGCGTCACCGATCAATTCCCCCCGACGTTCGTGACGGCCGGCAATACGGACCCACTGTTGCCGCAATCGCCGGCGCTGGTCGCGACCTTGATCGCGAAGGGTGTCGATGTGAATACCCTCTTCCACGACAAGGACCATCTGCCCGCACTCGGTCATGAATACCAACTCGACCTCGACCTGGCGACGGGCGGGCGGCGTTCAACCGGCTGATCGGGTTCTTCCGCCGGTGCACGGAAGGGGCACCGGGAGGCGCCGTCGGCGGGTAGTCGAGTGCGTGCTTGCTGAGGCCGACCGTGTCTCTCCTCGCCGTCTCTCCTCGCCTCGAATGGACTGGGCGCGGCCATGATTGGCGTCGGCCGCAGAACGGTGGCCGATCGTCGAATGGTTCGACAGCGGCGGGTTCGGTGAGAGGTCCAATGGCGGCGGATGACTCGGCTGTCGAATCGGAATTCTCATCGGCGGACGCCGATGGCCGCTGGCTGCGGGGGACTCGGTCGGGGGGGTCGGGGGGGGTTTCGTCGGGGTTGTAGGTGGCGATGAGGAAGT
>JBBQJM010000322.1:0-5387 GCA_038325895.1 Mycobacteriales bacterium | reverse complement strand
CTCAACGTGACAGGCCGCCGAGTGCGGGTCCGCAACCGGCGGGACCTGGCACGTTAAGTTGCGCAGGGCGGGTCCGCCGCCAGAACCGCCGGCGTGTGCAGGGAGTGGTGAGGTGTTCTCGAAGATCCTGGTCGCCAATCGGGGCGAGATCGCGATCAGGGCGTACCGCGCGGCCTACGAGCTGGGCGTCGCCTCTGTCGCGGTCTTCCCCTACGAGGACCGCAACTCCATCCACCGGCAGCAGTCCGACGAGGCCTATCAGATCGGCGAGCTCGGGCACCCGGTCCGTGCCTATCTGGACGTGGCCGAGATCATCCGTGCCGCGCGGGCCTCCGGCGCGGATGCCGTGTACCCGGGGTACGGGTTCCTGTCCGAGAACCCGCTCTTGGCCCAGGCCTGCGTGGACGCCGGGATCACCTTCATCGGCCCGGGCGCATCGGTCCTCGCATTGGCCGGGAACAAGACGCAGGCGATCATCGCCGCGGACGCCGCCGGGATTCCGGTGCTCCCGTCGAGCGAGCCCTCCAGCGACATCGGGACGTTGGTCACCGCCGCCAAGAACGTCGGGTTCCCGGTGTTCGTCAAGGCCGTCGCCGGCGGCGGAGGCCGCGGGATGCGCCGGGTGGACGAGCCGGCCGCGCTGCCCGAAGCGCTGGCGGTGGCGATGCGGGAGGCAGAATCGGCGTTCGGCGACCCGACGGTCTTCCTGGAAAGGGCCGTCATCCATCCCCGGCACATCGAGGTACAGATCCTGGCCGACCACACGGCCGCGGCGGGCAACCCGGACGGCACCATCCACCTGTTCGAGCGGGACTGCTCGGTGCAGCGGCGGCATCAGAAGGTGATCGAGGTCGCACCCGCTGTCGGGCTGGATCCCGAAGTGCGGCAGGCGATCTGCGCGGACGCGGTGGCCTTCGCCCGGCACATCGGGTACGTCAACGCCGGGACCGTCGAGTTTCTGCTGCAAACCTCGGGGGACACGTCTCGCTATTTCTTCATTGAGATGAACCCCCGGATCCAGGTCGAGCACACCGTCACCGAGGAGATCACCGACGTCGACCTGGTGGCCTCGCAGATCCGGATCGCCGCGGGCGAGACGTTGCGGGACCTGGACCTGCGTCAGGAGGAGATCACCATCACCGGGGCGGCGCTGCAGTGCCGCATCACCTCCGAGGACCCGGCGAACGGCTTCCGGCCAGACACCGGGCGCATCATCACCTACCGCTCGCCCGGTGGCGCCGGTGTCCGGATCGACGGCGGCACCGTGCACTCGGGCACCGAGGTCAGTCCGCACTTCGATTCCCTGCTGGTCAAGCTCACCTGCCGGGGCCGGGACTGGTCGCAGGCCGTCACCAGGGCGCGGCGGGCACTGGCCGAGTTCAGGGTCCGCGGGGTGTCCACCAACATCCCGTTCCTGCAGGCGGTGGTGGAGGATCCGGATTTCGCCGCCGGCGGGGTCAGCACCGACTTCATCGAGAGCCACCCGCAGTTGCTGACCGCGCACCGGTCGGCGGACCGCGGCACCCGGCTGCTCACCTACCTGGCCGAGGTCACCGTCAACCGCCCGCACGGGCCGCGGCCAGGCGGGTTGATCGACCCTGCCATCAAGCTGCCCGCGGTCCCGCCCGGTCCCGCCCCCGACGGCAGCCGGCAGTTGCTCGCCGAACTCGGACCCGAAGGGTTCGCCCGCTGGATGCGCAGCTCCGCGGACCTGAAGGTCACCGACACCACCTTCCGCGACGCGCACCAGTCCGTGCTGGCCACCCGGGTCCGCACCCGCGACCTGGTCGCGGTCGCGCCCGCCGTTTCCCGGCTCACCCCCACCCTGCTGTCGCTGGAGGTGTGGGGCGGCGCCACCTACGACGTCGCGCTGCGGTTCCTGGCCGAGGATCCCTGGGAACGGCTGGCCGTGCTGCGCGACGCAGTGCCGAACATCGCCCTGCAGATGCTGCTGCGCGGCCGCAACACCGTGGGCTACACGCCGTACCCGCAGGCCGTCACCGACGCCTTCGTGGCCGAGGCGGCCCGTACCGGCGTCGACATCTTCCGGATCTTCGACGCGCTCAACGACATCGGCCAGATGCGGCCGGCGATCGACGCGGTCCGTGCCACGGGCGCCGCGGTCGCCGAGGTGGCGCTCTGCTACACCGCGGACCTGTCGAACCCCGCGGAGAAGCTGTACACGCTGGATTACTACCTGCGCCTCGCCGAGCAGATCGTGCAGGCCGGCGCGCACGTGCTGGCGATCAAGGACATGGCCGGGCTGCTCCGCGCGCCCGCCGCGGCCCGGCTGGTCAGCGCGTTGCGCGAACGCTTCGACCTGCCCGTGCACCTGCACACCCACGACACCGCGGGCGGCCAGTTGGCCACCTACCTGGCGGCGTCGGCGGCCGGGGTAGACGCGGTCGACGTGGCGAGCGCGCCGATGGCCGGCACCACGTCGCAGCCGCCGATGTCCGCTTTGGTAGCCGCCACCGAGAACACCGACCGGGTGACCGGGCTGTCGCTGCGGGCCGTGGAGGACCTGGAGCCGTACTGGGAGGCGGTGCGCGCCCTCTACGCGCCGTTCGAATCGGGCCTGAGATCGCCCACCGGCCGGGTCTACCGGCACGAGATCCCCGGTGGGCAGCTGTCGAACCTCCGCCAGCAGGCCATTGCCCTGGGGCTGGGCGCCAAGTTCGAGGCCATCGAGGGCATGTACGAGGCCGCCGACGCGATGCTCGGGCACCTGGTCAAGGTGACGCCGTCGTCCAAGGTGGTCGGCGACCTGGCGCTGCACCTGGTCGGTGCCTGCGTCGACCCCGCCGAGTTCGAGGCCGACCCTGGCCGGTTCGATATCCCCGATTCGCTGGTCGGGTTCCTGCAGGGAGAGCTAGGTGATCCGCCCGCCGGATGGCCGGAACCGTTCCGCACCAAGGCACTTCGCGGCCGGACCCACACGCCGCCGGTGGCCCGGCTGTCTGTAAAGGACGAGGCGGAGTTGGCCGCCGACCCGCGCCCGACACTGAACCGGCTGCTGTTCCCCGGGCCGTGGAAGGAGTTCACCACCTCTCGGCGGAACTACGGAGACCTCTCAGCGCTGCCCACCGTCGATTACCTGTACGGGTTGGTGCACGGCGGCGAGCACATCGTCGAACTGAGGTCCGGTGTGCAGCTGTACCTCGGCCTCGAGGCCACCGGTGTACCCGACGAGCGGGGTCTGCGCACGGTCGTGACGACCATGAACGGCCAGTTGCGACCACTGCAGGTCCGCGACCTGACGGTGGACGTGGACGTGCCGCAGACCGAGAAAGCCGATCCGGGCAACCCCGATCACGTCGCCGCGCCGTTCTCCGGGGTCGTCACGCTGGCGGTGGCGGAGGGCACGACCGTCGCCGAGGGGGCGACCGTGGCCACCATCGAGGCGATGAAGATGGAGGCGTCGATCGCCGCGCCGCACGCCGGTTTCGTGCACCGCACCGCGATCAACACCGTCCAGCAGGTGGAGGGCGGCGACCTGCTGCTGGTGCTGAGCAACCTGCCCGCGGCCGGCCAGGTCCCCGCGCCCGCCGTGGACCCGGCCTGAGCGAGGACGTCGACCGATGACCAGGATCGTCGGCGGCACGCTGGGTGGCCGCCGGCTCGTCACCCCGCCCGGATTGAGCACCCGCCCGACCGCGGAGAAGGTCCGCGCGGCGCTGGCGAACTCCCTGCAGGCCACCGGCGGTCTCGACGGGGCGCGGGTGCTCGATCTGTACGCGGGGTCGGGCGCGCTCGGCCTCGAGCTGATCTCCCGCGGTGCAGCGACGGCGGTGTTCGTCGAGAAGGACCGTGCCGCTCTGGCCGCCCTCCGCTCGAACACTGCGCTGGTGGCGCAGGGCGTCACCGTGGTGGCCGCCGACGTTCTCGCCTACCTGGGCACCGCCGGCATCGGCCCGTTCGACGTGGTCGTCGCCGACCCGCCGTACGACCTCGCCGACGGCGAGCTGATCGCGGTGCTGTCCCGGCTGACCAGGACGACAGCATTGGCCGCACACGCGGACGTCATCGTCGAGCGCGGGGTGAAGGCACGCGAACCCGCGTGGCCGCCCCCGCTGACCGGAGTCCGCGTCCGCCGGTACGGCGACACCCTGCTCTGCTACGGTCGCGCCTCATGACCCGCGCCGTGTGCCCAGGCTCGTTCGACCCGCCGACCCTCGGCCACCTTGACGTGATCGGCCGGGCCGCCGGGCTCTTCGACCGAGTGACGGTCGCGGTGCTGGTCAACCCGGACAAGAAGGGCCTGTTTGCTATCGACGAACGGCTGGAGCTACTCCGCGCCGTCACTGCGGAATGGCCCAATGTCGACGTGGACTCGTTCCAGGGGCTGTTGGTGGACTACTGCGCGGCCGCCGGGCTCGGCGCGATCGTCAAGGGTTTACGGGCGGTAACGGACTTCGACTACGAACTGCAGATGGCGCAGATGAATCGCGGGCTGACGGGCGTCGACACGCTGTTCCTGCCCACCAGCCCCGCGTATTCGTTCGTGTCGTCCTCGCTGGTCAAACAGGTGGCCGCGTACGGCGGTGACGTGTCGCACCTGCTTCCCCATGTGGTCGCGACGGCACTGGCCGGGAAAGCAGCCGGCCATTGACGGTGATACGGGGCACCGGCCGCGCCGGGCGTGTTGGCGGAGTTGCCGGAGCCGGGCTTGTCAGACTGGGCGGACGTCGGTGTCGACACAGGTGCGCGTGACACCTCGAGTGCCGGCGTGGATCAGGAGGTTGCATCGTGTACCGGGTTTTCGAGGCGCTCGACGAGCTGGTGACCATCGTCGAGGAGGCCCGTGGGCTGCCCATGACGGCGTCCTGCGTGGTCCCTCGTGGCGACGTCCTCGAACTCCTGGATGACGTCAGGGACGCGCTGCCGGGTGAAGTCGACGACGCGCAGGACGTGCTGGACCACCGCGACCGGATGATCGGCGACGCCACCACCCAGGCCGCGACCACGGTGTCCGACGCACAGGCGGAGGCTCACCGGCTGGTCAGCACCGCGCGGGCCGAAGCCGACGCGACCGTCAACGGCGCCCGCGCGGAGGCAGACCGGATCCTGGGCGAGGCGAGCGCGCGGGCGGAGGCGATGGTCGCCAGGGCACAGGACGACGCCTCCCGGATGGTGCAGTCCGGCCAGGACCAGCACGACTCGCTGCTGGCCAGGGCGCACTCCGAGGCCGAGCGAGCCATCGCCGCCGGTCGGGCCAGCTACGAGGGCTCGGTTGCCGACGGCCGCGCCGAACAGGCCAGGTTGGTGTCGCAGACCGAGGTGGTTCAGGTGGCCCACGCGGAATCGGCGCGAATCCTGGACTCCGCTCATGCGGATGCCGATCGGCTCCGGCAGGACTGCGATTCGTACGTGGACTCCACGCTGGG
>JBBQJM010000321.1:0-5394 GCA_038325895.1 Mycobacteriales bacterium | reverse complement strand
AGCGCCAACGGCATCCGCTTCCACATCGTCGAAGCGGGTTCGGGGCCGCTGGTGTTACTGCTGCACGGGTTCGGCCAGTACTGGCGATCGTGGCGGTATCAGCTGCCCGGACTGGCCGCGGCGGGGTTCCGGGTGGTGGCGCCGGACCTGCGCGGCTACGGGGACACCGACAAGACCCAGCGTGGCTACGACGCGTTCAACCTGGCCGACGACATGGCCGGGCTGGTCCGCAGCCTCGGCGAGCGGGACGCGGTGCTGGTCGGGCACGGGTACGGCGGGGTGACGGCGTTCGACACCGCGGTGATGAAACCGGCGCAGGTGCGGGGGGTGGTGGCCATCGCCGCGCCGTATCCGACCCGGATGGCCAGGGTTCGGCTGCCTGTGCGAACCGACCGGTACGGGCGCCTGCTCAACTGGGCGGCCATCCCGGCGTGGCCGGAACGTCACCTGGTGGCCGGCAATGCCGCGCTGCTGGAACGGATCGTGCGATCACAGTCCGGGCCGGTGTGGCGGGCGTCGCCCGACTTCCGCGAGGCGATGGTGAAGATGCGCCGCGCGATCCGGATCCCCGGCGCGGCCCGGGGTGCGGTGGAGCACCTGCGCTGGGTGGGCCGGTCGCCCTGGCGCACCGACGGTCACCGGCACCGCGACGCGCTGGCCAGCCCGATCCACGTCCCGGTGCTGCATGTCGTCGGCGACGCCGATCGATTCACCCCCGCGTCATCGCTGGCGGACGCCCGGGAAATGTGCAACGGCTGGTACACGATGTCGACCGTGCGGGGCGTCGGCCACTACCCCGCCGAGGAGGCCCCGGATCTGGTCACCGACCTGATCGCCGACCTCGCCGCTCGTTGCGACTGACCCGCCGACCGGGCCGCGCCCCTGGGACGGCGCGGATCAATTAGCGGAGCGCGGATGAAGTCGTTGACTTGCGTCCCATCCGTCCCATAACCCTCACGATCATGCGCGTCGGCGAAGTTGATCCGCGCCAAAAAGGGCGACGCGGCAAGGGATCCGACGGCACCCAAGGCGAGGGCGGGTCAGGCGGCGGTACAGGCCTGGGTGGACGCCGGGGTCTGGTCGGTCAGCCCGGCCTGGACGACCGGCGCGACTTCGTCCGCGGTGAGCGCGAAGCCGACGTCGGCCTCGTCGATTGCGGCGCCGAAGACCACCCCCAGCACGGTGCCGTCCGGGCTCAGCAGCGGGCCGCCGGAATTGCCCGGCCGGACCTGGCCGCGCACGGTGTAGGCCTCCCGGGTGACCGTGGAATCGGTGTAGATGTTCGGGCCGCGCAGATCGATCAGCGCCCGGACCCGGGCCGGTGTGAGGGTGTACGGACCGTCCAGCGGATACCCCGCCACGATGGCGTCGGCCCCCGCCGACGCGGGACTGCTCGCAAAGGTCAACGCAGGTGCGTTCAGGTCCGGGACGTCGAGCACGGCAAGGTCCCGCTGCGAGTCATACAGCACCACTGTGCCGGTGACAACGTCGCCGCCGACCTCGACGCCCGCGCTGGTCGACCCCGCGACCACATGCGCGTTGGTCATCACCCGGTCCGGTCCGATGACGAACCCGGTGCCTTCCATCCGCCGGGCACACGTCTCCGAGATCGCCCTGACCTTGACGATGGAGGCCTGTGCCGCGGCCACTGCGGGACTGCCGGCCGGCGC
The DNA here is from genome assembly GCA_038325895.1 of Mycobacteriales bacterium. GTDB lineage: Bacteria > Actinomycetota > Actinomycetes > Mycobacteriales > Nakamurellaceae > Nakamurella. The sequence continues at coordinate 3,724 of JBBQJM010000321.1, read as the reverse complement.
AGGATCCGGGGGGTCGACGCTGGTGATCGGGGTCGGTTCCAACGGGTCGAGGATCGCCGGGAACCCGGAATCGTCGAACACCTCGCGGAGCTGGGTCGAGATGTTCCGCGCCTGACTGGGCATCACCTCGTCCACCCTGGCCAGCACGGCCGACGAGCGAATCGCCGACGACAGCCAGGTGTAGGGAACGGAGGCCAGCGGTACCGCGATCAACCAGATGACCAGCAGCACAGCCACGGTGTAGCCGAACAGCCCGAGGGTCCGGTCCACCGCTTGGGCCGGACGCCAGCTGATCCGTTCCGAGATCGCCCGGCCCACCGCGGAGCCGGCGACCTCGCCCACGCCGACCCCGACGATCACACAGGCGATGCCGATGGCGATCTTCGCCGTCGAATCGTCCACCTTCTGCATCAGCAGCGGCGCCAACCGGATCGCCACCACCGCTCCGGCGACCGCGGTGACCAGGGTGAACAGTGCGGCGACCAGGCCCTGCCGGAACCCGGATATCGCGGCCGCGATCAGCAGCACGATCACGACCGCGTCGACGATGTTCACCACGCACGCGCCGGCGGCTTCGATACGGCAGTCGGTGCTCCGCGCATCCCGATCGTCATCCCACAGCCCATCCCCATCCCACAGCCCGTCCCACGGCCCATCCCACAAGTCATCCCAGGTCGACGAGGTCGAAGTAGCGTTCCTCGTCCCAAGGACCGGACCAGCCGCCCAGAGTGAGCAGGATGTCGACCAACCCGGCAGTGAAGCCCCAGACCAGCAGATCGGCGACCTGGAAGGCCGGCCCGACATACCCACCGGGATGACGGGCCCTGCCGCGGTTGGCCGGATCGACCAACTCGCTGATCGGCACCCTAGCCACCGCTGCGGTCTCCCGCGGGTCCACCGGGCCCACCTCACCCGGCTCGCGCCAATACGCCAGCACCGGGCAGACGAGGTACCCGGAAGGCGGCAGGTACAGGTCCGGCAGCAGCGCCGCCGGCACCACCGTCGAGGGCCGCAGCCCGGTCTCCTCCTCGCCCTCGCGCAGGGCCGCAGTCACCGCGTCCTCACCCGGATCGTGGCGGCCACCGGGGAACGCGGGCTGGCCGGCATGAGACCGCAGCGTCGCGGCCCGCGCGGTCAGCAGCAGGTCGGGGCCGGCCGGACCGTCGGCCAACAGCATGAGGACGGAACTGTGCTTGGCGCCGGGCGGCGCGAGGCTGGCCAGATTCCGGATCGGGCCGGGAAGCGGCGATCCGTCGATGTTCCCCACCAACTGGTGCATCCACCGCGGCAGGTGCTCGTCGCCGACCAAACGGCGGCCGACGAAAGTCAGGTCCGCCGATCCCGGCTCGGGTTCGCTCTCGGGAAGATGCCAGGACTCCGGCAAGGTCGGCCCAGGACCCTGACCGGTCATTCCACCGGCTCCCGCAGCTCCAGTTGCGCGGGCGTCGGTTCCGGCAGGCCCCGCACGTCGCCCAGCCCGACCATCGCCAACAGATGCCCCCGCTCGGTACCCACCACGAGCGCCGACGCCGCCACCGGGTCCATCGTCCCGATCCCCCGGGACGGGCACAGCGGCGCCAGGAAGCAGGCTCCGCACGCCGGGCGCTTGGCGTGGCAGACCCGCCGGCCGTGGAAGATGGTCCGGTTGGAGAAGTCCGTCCACTGCGCGGGCGGCAGCTGCGCGTTCAGCTCGAGTTCGATCTTGACCGGATCGGTCTGTTCGGTCAGCCCCCATCGGCGCACCAGCCGCTGCATGTGGGTGTCCACGGTGATCCCCGGGACCCCGAACGCGTTGCCCAGCACCACGTTCGACGTCTTGCGCCCGAATCCGGGCAGGGTGACCAGCTCGGCCAGCGTCCGCGGCACCTCGCCGTCGAACCGTTCCACCAGCGCCTGGCCGAGGCCGATCAGGGACGTCGTCTTGTTCCGGAAGAAGCCGGTGGACTTGATCATCTCCTCCAGCTCGGCCCTGGATGCGCCCGCGTAGTCGGCCGCCGTGCGGCAACGGGCGAACAGCGCGGGCGTCGTCATGTTCACCCGAACGTCCGTGCTCTGCGCTGACAGGATGGTCGCCACCGCCAGTTCCAGCGGCGTGCTGAAGTCCAGCTCGCACTCCGCGCCCGGGTAACCTTCGGCCAGCCGCGCGGCGAGTTGCCGGGCCCGACGGGTCCGGGCCAGCGGGGTGGTCGGCGGCTTGATCTTCTTGATCCTGGGCTGCCTGGGCTGTGCTGCCCCGCCGGTCCGTGCTGCGCTGGTTGCCACGCTGCCAGGTTGCCATAGAGCCCAGACGTTCGACCTGCGGGCGAGGTTGCGGACGAGCACGCCGGACGGCAGGTCTCCGCAGCAAGACCCGCCGACGGGTCATCTCCGTCACACTCCGCCGTCCCCGACCGACGCACGCACGGTGGCTGCCGGGTCGGTGGGGCCCATCCGCCACCGGTCGGCGCCACCCGGTCCCGAACCGTGGCGAGTGCCGGACCAGCGCCGGATCCCGGCGAGATCTCACTCTCGAGCACGCCTCGCAGACCCCGGCCTCATCCCATGGTCCGCACCCATCTGGGATGATGGCCCGACCATGACTGTCTTCCTGGTGCTGCTCATCCCCGTGCTGTTGATGGTGTTTGCCCTGTTCATGGAGCGTGTCGAGAATCGGCTGCGGACCCGGACGGTCAGCGAGGCCGACGTCCAGGAGTTCCTGGACACCGCCCGCCCGGAAGAGGTCAACACGCTGATACGGGAAGGGTGGACCCGTGCCTTCGACAAGTTCCGGCTCCGCAGGCGCCCGCGGTTCCGGCGCAGGACCGGCGCCAAGAACGGCACCAAGAACGGCACCAAGAACGGGAACAAGAACGGGAACAAGACCAAGCCGAACGGCACGCAGCCCTGAGCCGCCCCGCCGCGTGGGCTGGAGGGCGCCGTGGTGAGCGCGCACCCTAGACTGTGCCCTGCGTCTCACCAAGGGTGACCACGTATGCAGCGGTGTCGTCAGGAGGACAGAGTGGAAGAAACGCTCGCAAAGGCCGGGATCTTTCAGGGGGTCGACCCGGATGCGGCGCTTGCGCTCGGTTCGCACATGGAGACGATCGAGTACTCCAGAGGGAGCTCCATCTTCTCCGAGGGCGAGATCGGCGACCGGCTGTACGTGATCCTCTCGGGCAAGGTCAAGCTCGGACGGCACTCCCCCGACGGCCGGGAGAACCTGCTCGCCGTGATGGGCCCCTCCGACAAGTTCGGCGAGCTGACGGTGTTCGACCCGGGTCCGCGGACCTCGACGGCGACCGCGGTGACGGATGTGCGGCTGGCCACCATGGATCGCGTCGCGCTCCGCGAGTGGATCAACAAGCGCCCGGAGATCGCGGAGCAGTTGCTGCGGGTGCTGGCCCGCCGGCTCCGGCGGACGAACAACGCGCTGGCCGACCTGATCTTCACCGACGTTCCCGGCCGGGTCGCGAAGGCGTTGTTGCAGCTGGCCCGCCAGTTCGGCCAGCAGGAAGGCGCCCACCTGCGGGTCACCCACGACCTGACGCAGGAGGAGCTCGCCCAGCTGGTCGGTGCCTCGCGGGAGACCGTCAACAAGGCGCTGGCCGACTTCGGCCACCGCGGCTGGCTGCGCCTGGAGGGCAAGAGCGTCGTGCTGCTGGACGCCGAGCGACTGTCCCGCCGGGCGCGCTGACACCGAAGTTCCCGAGTCAGCGGGCCCGTTCACCACGCCGTACACGGTCTC
>JBBQJM010000320.1:0-5401 GCA_038325895.1 Mycobacteriales bacterium | reverse complement strand
CCACATCGGCGAATCCGGAGGACAGATGGCCAAGCGCCCGCCGCCCCCCAGCATCGACCACCCGACGCTGGAGTATTTCGCCTACCGCGGGCCCCACCGTGTCGCCACGGGAAGCCTGGCCACGGCGGGGCTCGCCGGGGTGGTGTTCGCGCCGACGTCCGGCCGGCGACTACCGATTGTCGCGTTGGGTCACGGCTGGCTGCAGTCCGCTGCCCGGTATGCCGACACCATGCGGTACCTGGCGTCCTGGGGCATCATCGTCGTCGCTCCGAACACCCACCGCAGCGTGTTCTCCTCGCAGCAGGGCCTGGCGCTGGACCTGTCCAGGGCGCTGCGGGCGGTCGCGAACGGTCAGCTCGGCGGCGGCCGAGTGCGTGGCGATCTGCGCCGGATGGGCGTGCTGGGTCACTCGACCGGCGGCGGCGCGGCGGTGCTGGCGGCGTCGAAGGACAAGGCGATCAAGGCGGTCGTCACGGTGTCCGCTGCGGAGACCAAGCCGTCGGCCGTCGAGGCCGCGGGTCTGGTCGAGGCTCCGAGCCTGCACCTGATCGGCAGTGACGACACGTTCGCCATGTCCGACGGAGAGCGGATCGCGAAATCCTGGACCGGCCCCTCGCAGCTGCGCATCGTCAAGGGATCCGGGCACCTCGGGCTGGCCGAGGGCAAGAACTGGACCAACACGCTCACCGGCACCGACGGCGACAAGGGCATGCAGCGGGTGACCCGCATGCTGGCCTCGGCGTTCTTCATCCGGTACCTGACCGATGCCCCGCAGCTGGCCGACGAGCTGGAGGACAAGGTCCGCGGCTCCACGCTCGAGGATTTGGTCGACGAGGAGGAAGAGGAAACGTCAGCGGCGGACGGACAGCTCGCCGCCGGCTGAGCGGCCCAGTATTGAGCGCGGATCAACTTCGTCAGCGCGGCCAAAGTCGTTGACTCGCTTCACTTCCGTCACATAACCCGCACGTTCGTGCGCGCGGTTCGACGGGCACCGCCACCCTGCCGATCACCGTCGTCGTGCTGGCTAAACGCTCTCGACGACCTTGGCCACCCGATCGGCGATGGACTGGGCGAGCTCCGGGGTGCCGGCTTCCACCATCACCCTGACCACCGGCTCGGTCCCGGACGGCCGCAGCAAGACCCGGCCCGACCCGTCGAGTTCGGCTTCTGCCTTCTCCACGGCCTCGCTCACCAGGGGCGAGGATGCCACCGTGGCCTTGTCGCCGACCCGCACATTGATCAGCACCTGCGGGAACCTGGTGACGATCTTGGCCAGCTCGGCCAGCGGCTTCCCGGACGCCGCGACCGCGGCCATCAGGTGCAATGCGGACAGCAGGCCGTCACCGGTGGTGGCGTGGTCGGACAGCACGAAGTGCCCGGACTGCTCCCCGCCTAGCGAGAACCCGTGTGCGCGCATCTCCTCCAGGACGTACCTGTCCCCCACCGCGGTGGTCCGGACGGTGATGCCGGCCCTGTCCATGGCCTGATGGAAGCCGATGTTCGCCATCACGGTCGCCACGACGGTGTTCTGGGCCAGCCGGCCGCGCTCGCGCAGCGACGTGGCAAGCAGCGCGAGAATCACATCGCCGTTTACGTCGGTGCCGTCGGCGGCGACCGCCAGGCAGCGGTCCGCGTCCCCGTCGTGCGCGATGCCGAGATCGGCGCCCTCGGCGACGACCGCCTTGCGCAGCCCGTCGAGGTAGGTCGAACCGACGCCCGCGTTGATGTTGAGCCCGTCCGGGCTACCGCCGATGACGATGACCTCGGCCCCGGCCCGCCGGTAGACCTCGGGCGCGAGCTCGGAGGCGGCCCCGTGCGCGCAGTCGACAACGACCTTCAGGCCCTTGATCGGGTTCGGGGTGGCGACCAACAGATGGTCCAGGTAGCGACGGTCGGCGTCGACGGCGTGCCGGATCCGGCCGACGCCCTCACCCGTGGGCAGATCGCCCGGGTAGAGCATCGCCTTCTCGATGGCGTCCTCGACCGCGTCGTCAAGCTTGAGCCCACCGGCCGCGAAGATCTTGATGCCGTTGTCCGGCATGGCGTTGTGTGAGGCGGAAATCACCACGCCGAGGTCGGCTCCGAGGTCCTCGGTGAGGAACGCCACGGCCGGGGTGGGCAGCACGCCGAGCAGCAGAACGTCAACGCCGGCAGAGGCCAGACCTGCCGCGACGGCGGCCTCCAGCATCTCGCCGCTGGCCCGGGGATCCCGCCCGACGACCGCGAGCGGACGCCCCGATGGCACCGGGCTGGCGACCGCGACCTTGGATCGGCCGGGGACTTCGAGGCCGGCGGGCGGCGCGTCCGGAGCCACCGGTCGTCGCTCTACCAGCACTTTTGCGGCGGCCGTGGCCAGACTCAACGCCAAGTGCGGGGTGAGGTCCGCGTTGGCCAGCCCCCGAACTCCGTCCGTTCCGAACAGTCTGGCCCCCACGGCCGCCCCCTTCACCTCAGCGCTTGGAGTACTGCGGCGCCTTGCGCGCCTTCTTCAGTCCGTACTTCTTGCGCTCGGTGGCCCGCGCATCGCGGGTCAGGAACCCATTCTTCTTCAGGACGGGCCGGTCGGCATCGTCAAGCTCGATGAGCGCGCGGGCTATGGCCAGCCGGAGCGCACCGGCCTGGCCGGTCACGCCGCCACCTTCGAGGCGGGCGTGCACGTCGTAGATCTCCGCCTTTTCCAGCACGACAAGGGGTTCCTTGATCAGCTGCTGGTGCACCTTGTTCGGGAAGTAGCTGTCCAGCGTCCGCCCGTTCAGGGTGAAGACACCGGAGCCCGGCACCATCCGTACACGGACGATGGCCTCCTTGCGCCGGCCGACGGTCTGCACCGGACGGTCCACAGCCACCGGGAGAACGCCGGCGGGAACGACCTCGGGCAGTTCGTCGACGATGACGACCTCTTCGTCACCGTCGGCACCATCGGCACTGTCGGCACCATCGGCACTGTCGGCAACATCGACACTGTCGACAACGTCAACGCTGTCACCACTGGCGTCGGCCTCGTCGACGACCAACACGTCCTCGGTGACGTCGGGGAACTCGGAGTTCTGGCTCACTGACTGACTCTTCTCGCTGTTCCGGGTGTGGTTCTGGCTGGGCTGGGTGTTCCTGGGCAGGACGGCCGCGGACGGTGGCGCGGCGCCGGTGTCACTGGGCCACCTGAAAGATCTCGTAGGGCTGCGGCTGCTGCGCGGCGTGCGGGTGCTCGGGGCCGGCGTAGACCTTGAGCTTGCGGCCGAGGGAACGGCCGAGTGAGTTGTGCGGCAGCATGCCGATCACGGCCTTCTCCACCAGCTTCTCCGGCCGGGTGTCGAGCAGGTCGCCGACCGTCTGCTTGCGCAGGCCGCCCGGGTACCCCGAGTGCCGGTACAGGAACTTGTTGTCCCGCTTGTTGCCGGACACCGCCACCTTGCCGGCGTTGATGATCACGACGAAGTCGCCGGTGTCAACGTGCGGTGCGTAGATCGCCTTGTGCTTGCCCCGCAGCAGCTGCGCCGCCTGGCTGGCGAGCCGGCCGAGCACGACGTCGGTCGCGTCGATCACATGCCAGGCATGGGTCACATCGCCGGGCTTCGGGCTGTACGTGCGCACGGATCTGCCTCTTCGTTGTCGTCACAGTTTGGTACTGCTTCGGTGTCTACCTGGGGGTTCACACCCCCGCGTGTGTCGGTGCCACGCGGTCAGATGCTCGCTGGGGCACGAGATCGAACCTCACTGCACTGCCACCACATTGCCGTCCGTCGTCCGTGACTGTCGCCTACCAGTCGTACACACAACAAAACGGCCGCGAGCAGCCGCGCGGCACACCGACTAACGAGACTACCTCGCGGGCGCGGACAAGGTCAAAAGGCGGCCGTCCGGATGGTACCGACGGTCGCGGCGCGCCGGCGCGTTCCCGCCTGGTCTCCACGGATCCGTCACAGCGGATCGGCGGCCTGACCCACCAACAGGTGCGGGCATCGGCGACCGCCTCGATGGTCGACTCGCCGAGTACGTCGGTGGCCTGGAATACCTTGATGGTGCCGGTGTTGCCTTTCCAGACCACGCCCACCGCGACCACGCCCACCGCGGCCGCGGCCGCCGCCGGCGGCTGCGCCCGGGTGGCGCCGAAGGTCACCAGCAGCGCGACCTTCCCGGTGTGGGCGGTGCTCCACACCATCGTGATCTCGCCTGGTCGTAGCGACTTGACCGCCGCGAAGATCAGCACCGCGCCCAGCGTCGGCATCGCCAACCGCGCCGACCAACCCGGACAGCGCGACGAGGATGACCAGCATCCAGAGCCCGGGAAGATCGACGCCAGCGGCTGATGGCTACCGGCGGACACATTCAGCGCGGTGGATCCGACCCACCCGCCGACCCGGGGTCCCGTGGAACAACACGGAAAAGAGGTTGCCCACCCCCTGCCCCATGAAGTCGCCGTTGGTGTGTGACGGCGAGCCGTCCGGGTTGGTCGCCGACTCTGCGACCCCGGCGCCCTGCACCAGTGGCGGGTTTGACGCCGACCAGCACGGCCGTCGCCATCCCGTCCGGCACCGAACTGATCGCACCGGGCAGTCCCGCGAGTGCGTCGGCCTGCAGGTCGACGCGACGGGGCCGAATCCCGATCGTCGAGGTTCGGACCCGTTGTGCCGCAACTGCTCCCGCGCCGACTGTCGGATCGCCGACTCGCGGTTCGCCGACTCCCGGTTCGCCGACTCGCGGTTCGCCGCGGTCGGGGGCGCTGCGCGGGTGCCCGTCGTCACCAGCACCGTCCAGACCCACTTCGGCCTCGCTCCCGATCGTCTCCCACATCACACCGTAGGGAGCCCGACCCTGTTGGTCATCATTCGGCCCGCATGACGGCGACGTCAGGCAGCTGCGGTCGACGGGTCCCCCACCGCTCGCCGTCGGGGCCGCACGAACCCGACACGACCCGACACGACCCGACACGACCCGACAGGACCCGACAGGACCCGTGACCTTCGCCTCTTGGCTGCGGGCCGTGACGCAGACACGGTGGAGTTGCAGGCCCGAGGAGTGTGCATCCATGCCCGTCGCACGATCACCCCGTGATCTCCGGGGCCCCGGGCTGGTCGGCGCCACGATCGACCGCGCAAGCCCGCCCGACCTGGTGATGCTGGCGATGGACACCGGGCCGGTGCCCCAGCAACTGGGCGCGCTCCTGTTGCTGGACAACGGATCCGACGCCGACCCGGACGCGATGCTGCGAGTGATCGCCGATCGGGCGACGACGATCCCCCGCCTGCGGCAACGACTCGTGTGGCCGCCGGCCGGGTGTGGCCGACCGGTGTGGATCGACGACCCCGGCTACCAGGCCGACCAGCACATCCGCTTGCTCAGATGCCCCGCCCCTGGTGACGAGCAGACCCTGCTCGACCTGCTCACGGGCGTCGTCACCACC
>JBBQJM010000319.1:0-5413 GCA_038325895.1 Mycobacteriales bacterium | reverse complement strand
GAGCCGTTGTCAGAATCCACGCCGATGATCGGGAACGGGAAGGCGGCGCGGATGTCCATCAGCGCCTCGAACACCCATTTCTCTGCCTTGTTCCGGACCGACCGGTTCTCGGTCCAGCCGGTCGCGATATCGGTCACTGTGAGCGTCTAGCAATGCTCACCGGCCGCGTTACCGCCCTCGTGGCCGACCAGGTCGATCTCGACGAACCCCGGCACCGCATCGTTCCACTCCGCCCACGTCCGGATCGGGATCGAGTCCTTCAGCAACGACCCCGGCTTGGTGCGCGACCGGCCCCGGACCAGCAGCTTGGCCCGGTCCGGCGCGAGCCGGCGGTCCATCGTGGCCTGCGACATCGCCAGCAACGCCATGTCGGTGTCGTCGGTGATCACCAACTCCTGGAATCGTCGCAGCGTGGGCACCAAATCGGCCGCGATCGGGGCCGATCGCTTCGATCTTCTGGACCGTCGAGGTACCGATCGCTTCCCCGTCGGGGCGCCCAGCACTGCCCGGCAGAACGCCAGTGCGGCATGATTCCGCGCCGTAGATCGGACGCCGCGGTGCCCGCGCCTGCACCAGCCTGGGCGTCAGCGCCTGCGACAGTGCCTTCCTGGCGTGGTTACGGTGCCACCCGGTCTTCGCGCACAACTCGTCCAGGATCAGGCCCTTCCCGGCCCTATCCGGCGCGCTCGTACCGAGTCGCATTCGTCTTGGCGACCGCCGGCCGCTACGCCATCGCCAGTCCCATCATCCCGGGCTAACGGTCCGGCCGAAACCGGCGCCGCAGGCGCGCCCTACGCGCGCATTTCTTCGCGAGTCAACGACTACCTCTACGCGCGCATTTTTGATGAGTCAACGCGAACCCTTGCGCTCGAAGGGCCCGGCGTTGCTAGCATGACCCGCAGTTCCGCCGGACCTGATGTCTGGCGCCGATTGTGGAGGAAGCCATGGCTGCCCCGGATCAGATCCGGGCCAGGAGTCGTCACCCGCACTGAGCTGCTCGCGTCTGGTGACCGACACGGTGACCGCCGACTGGCGGTGCATCTTCGGCTCGCGGTGCCCGGACACTCGCCCCGCCCGTCATTGGTTCTTCCTCTCTCGCAAGGAGCCTTGCGTGTCCGAAATCCCAGCACTACCCGCAACCCCAGCGCCCGAAATCCCCGCACCCGACTGGTAACCGACTTCTTCACCGAATTGCCCAACGAATTCTGGCGACGTGCCGCCCCGCCGGAATCGGCTGAGGCCGACATCGCTTTCGTCGAACGGCAGCTCGGCCTGTCCCCCGGTTCGCGCATTGTCGACGTGCCCTGCGGCAGTGGTCGGCACAGCTTGGCACTGGCCCAGAGCCACGTCGTCACCGGAATCGACATCTCCACCGAGGCGATCGCACACGCACGGCGGGCCGCAGCCGATGCGAATCTTGATATCGACCTTGCGGTCGCCGACATGCAAGATATCCCGCGCAGCAGGATGTTCGATGCCGCGATCTGTACGGGCAACAACTTCGGCTACCTGGCGATCGGCGGGGTGCGGGAGTTCCTCACCCGGGTCGTCGAAGCCGTCCGGCCCGGCGGCGGGATGGAGATCGATTTCAATGCGGCGGCCGAGACGATCCTGCCCGGCTTTCGTGGCGAACCCGGACGATCCAGACCGGGGATATCACCGTGCAGGCGACCACCGAGTACGACATCGCAGGCAGTCGATTGATCAGCGGATATCATTCATCCGCGGGTCGCAGGAAACCCGGGTGACCGCTATTCACCACCTGTATACCTGTGCGCACCTGTCGGAATTGCTGTCCGACGCCGGTTTCACCGACATCGGATTTCACGGCGGGATCGACGGTGAACCCTACGAACTCGGGTCACCGCGGTTGCTGCTCACCGCCGGGCGGGCGCTCGGCTCCAGCTGAGGACGATCACCGCAGATGCCGCCGGCTCCACGCGTGGGACGCCGTCTCGACGAACACCGCAAAGGAGCCGGCGGCGATGATCATCCCGGCACGATCAGCAGCAGCTTGCCCCAGCCTCCGGCGATGTCGGGGGTCGCTCCGATGAGCGCCATGGTGGCCCCGCGGCCACTCCCAGCACGGCGAGAACGCGGATGACCCAGGTGCGGGTCGAGGTCGATCTGGCGGGTGCCGGGGTCGGCGCGGCCGGCGCTCCGGCCGGATGATGTTTCTTGCGGCTGGACGTCATGCCGGGCCCTCCCCGCTGATCAGAACGTCGGCCAGGTTGAATCTCACGGGCCGGTCGAGCTGGTCGTAGGTGCAGGATGCTGGTTCACGGTCCGGGCGCCACCGGACGAACTGCGCGGTGTGCCGGAACCGCTCGCCTTCCATGTAGTCATAACGGACCTCCACCACCCGTTCCGGGCGCAACGGCACGAAGGAGAGGTCCTTGCCGACGTTCCAGCGGCTGGTCTCGTTCTTGCGGGGCGTCCGTTCGCCCTCCTCGTGCGCCGCCCAATTCCAGGGGTGGCCCTCGAACGTGGTGACCAACGGCTGCAGCTCGTCGAACAGCTTCTTGCGGGTCGCCATTGGGAAGGCGCCGATCACACCCACCGACGCCAGCACCCCGCGACCGTCGTAGAGGCCGAGCAGCACCGACCCGATCGCGTCGGGCCCTGACTTGTGCACGCGGTAACCGGCGACCACGCAGTCTGCAGTGCGCTCGTGCTTGATCTTGCTCATCACCCGCTTGTCAGGCTGATAGCGCAGGTCCAGTTTCTTGGCGATGAGCCCGTCAAGCCCGGCGCCCTCGAATTCTTCGAACCAGCGCTGCGCCTCGACGGCATCTCTGGTGGCCGGGGTGATGTGGATGGGTGGCTGGGCCTCGGCCAGCGCCCGTTCCAGCGCGGCCCGGCGTTCGACGAGCGGCGTGCTCATCAGGTCGTCGTCCCCGATGGCCAGCAGATCGAACGCGACGAAGCTGGCCGGGGTGGCGACGGAGAGCATCTTCACCCTGCTCGCGGCGGGATGGATGCGTTGCTGCAGCGCCTCGAAGTCCAGGGTGTTGCCGTCCAGGTTCGCCACGATGATCTCGCCGTCGATGACGGCGCGCGGTGGGAAGTTCGCCCGTACCGCCTCGACCACCTCGGGAAAGTAGCGGGTCATCGGCCGCTCGTTGCGGCTGCCGATCTCCACCTCGTCGCCGTCCCGGAAGATGATCGACCTGAAGCCGTCCCATTTGGGCTCGTAGAGCTGATCGGCTGGGATCGCGCTCACCGGCTTGGCAAGCATCGGGGAGACCGGAGGCATGACGGGTAGCTGCACGCTGCCAGTCTCCCCCGTCGCCGGGCTGCACCGCGGCCCGCCTTGCCCCGATGGTCGAGGGATTTCAGGTCAGCGGATGTCGTCGGGCAGGGTCACGCCCGGGTACAGGCGCTGAACGATCGCCGGCAGGATCAGGCACGCGGCCAGCACGGCGATCCCGCCGATCAGCGTGAGGCCGAACCGCTGGCCGGCGATCGACGCCGCGCCGGCGTTCCCGCCGGCCAGCGTCACCAGCGCGACCGTCAGCAACGCGATCTTGACGGCGTAGCTGCGGGCGAGTGCGAGCGAGGCAACGGCGAACATCATCCCGACGCCCAGCAGCACGTCGTCGTTGGTCACCACGGAGGCGAAGACCACCGCCGTCAGTGCGCCCACCGTGGTGCCGGCCACCCGGGAAAAGGCCCGCCGGCGGGAGGTGGTCAACGAGGGCTGAACCACCGCAAGCACCGTCACGGTCAACCAGTAACCGTGGTCGAGCTCCAGCGAGGCGACCCAGAAGGTAGCGATGCCGACCAGGATCGCCAGCACCGCGCCGTAGAAGGCGGCCACCGGGCGGGGGACCGGAGTCTCCGCCGCGGTCGTCGGCGCCTTGAGCACGCCGAGCAGCGCCACCCCGTAGGCGGCGCCGACGAACAGCGCAAGGCCCTGCGCCGCAGCGGTTTCCAACGGGACGGGGGTTGCGAGCACCGCAGCGGCAATCGGGATGAACACGATGGCCGTGTGCAGGGCGTGCTCGGCGGAGTACCCGGCTGCGAACGCGGTCAGCGCGATCAATGGCGCCAACGCCCAGGCGTGGTCGCCGAGCAGTCCGGCGAGCGCGACGACGGGCCCGGCGACCGCGGCGACCAGCAGCGCGGTGCGCGGCAGATGATGCAACCGGATCGGCCCGAACAGCACCACCCCCAACAGGAACGACACCGCGACCCCGGCGGACACGAAGTGGTCCAGCGCGACGATGGGCACCGCCAGGGCGCCGAGCAGGGCCAGCGCTCCGAGAAGCGGCGGTAGCAGGGGGTTCTTCTTGGCGGGCTGCACGGGGTCGGCGCTGGTCACGACCTCGCCTTCCGCCGGTGGCGCGCTGGTCGGCGCTTCGGGGATGACCCTACGCTGCGCATCGGCGTGTCACCGGACGTGACCGAAGGGCCGCGGCGGGTCTCGCCGCGGCCCCTGTGCTAATCGCCGGTCACGCCGGTGCGCCGTTGATGTGGAACGGGACCGTGACGACGTTGCTGGCGACGCCAAGGACCGTCGTGGTTGACGTCGGTGACGACGTCAGGCGCGTCGTCGTAGATTCCGTTGTGGTTCAGATCGGCCACCTCGGCGACGGTCAGCGTGGTGTCCACGTTCTGACCGGCGATGGGCGCGCCCACCAGCCAGGTGTCCCACAGCTCGGTTTCCGACGCCGTCCGGTTCGTCACCCCGGTGATGTTGAACAGATTGGCCAGATTTGTTCCCGGTCCGGAGAATCCGGGCGTGGTGGAATTGGTCGTCGACGTCATCACGACAAGACCGGGATTGCGGTCGTCGTGGCCGGTGGAAAACAGCCCCGGCGCCGGCGCGACATTGTTGTGCACCCCTGGCCCGGTGAGTTGCAGACCGGTGAACCCTGTCTTGGCCAGAGCGTTCGGCCCGCCCGGGAAATCGAGTTCCATGTCGACGAACCAGCCCTTGCCTTCGATGCCGGCGTTGTCATGGCGCTCGGGTGCGAAAACCTCGATGTGCACAGGCTTGTGGTCGCCACCGTAAGAAGGCGCCGATGCTGCGTTCACTGCCGGGGTGTCTGCAGTTGAGGGAGCTGGGGTCGCTGCGGCGGCCGCCGATGTCGACGCCGCGATCAGTGCTGCACCAGCCGCCGCCGCGAATGCACCGGCGATGAGCTTGCGCGCACGAGAGCTCTTTTCCATGTCATGCCTTCCTGTCGAGGGAACCATGACAGGGATTACGGAGGCATCGGCGAAAAGGTTCTCAACAATTTTCGGCAGTCGGACTATTCGTTCAGCGGCTCGTTCAACGGGGCTGGGTGCGGGTGCCACTCGGCCTGCCGCGGCCGATCCTGCAGGGCGACCCGGCCGTTCGCCCACAGCAGCGCCTCCCAGCAACAGCAGCAGGGGCTTCCGCTTGGCCGGCGTTTGCTGCGGGTCG